>DATESK010000212.1:0-5503 GCA_035270865.1 Clostridia bacterium
ACAATAGTTAGAATTTTGTTTACGGCTGAGGACGATAAAGCGGTATTTGACGAAACAAAAAAATTATATCAAGAACTAAAGACGGAGAGCGCGGGGAATCGTGATTATGTATACCTAAACGCTATGCGTTCACCCGTCAACAGAATAAAAAACAAGTCGCGCTATCAAATTTTGATGCGCATATATCCCGAAAATGCCGATAGCATTATTGAACATATTTATAAACTTGTTGAAAGCGTATCAAAAGATGTACAATGCTTTGTTGAGATAAATCCGCAAAGTCTAAACTAGAAAAAATTGTATAAAAATACATGCAATGCCTTAACAAAAAAAACTAAGTAAAAATCAAATGATTAAAGCTAAATGCAACTTAAAAGGATAAAGGACAGTAAAATGGCAAAAAGATTGATTGTAACAGACCCCGATGAAATTTTACGCAAGAAGTCAAGAGAAGTAACAGTTTTTGACACGAGGTTGCACACCTTGCTTGACGATATGAAAGAAACGCTTGCCGCCGCTGACGGCGCAGGTCTTGCAGCACCGCAGGTTGCGGTTCTAAAACGCGCGGTTATTGTTTCAACTGACGATTTGTTTTTGGAAATGATAAATCCCAAAATTACTGAGCAAAAAGGCGAGCAGACAGGGGCAGAGGGTTGTTTATCTGTTCTTGGCAAAACAGGAACGGTTACACGACCGAGCGAGGTTACTGTTGAGTACCAAGACCGCTACGGCAAGAAGAAAACAGCGACAGTTACAGACTTTGAGGCAAGAGCGGTATGCCACGAACTCGACCACTTAGATGGAATTTTGTTTATTGATTTATGCAAAAAATTGGTTGATGAAGATGATTTTGATTAAAAGTATTATAAGATGAATGAATTATAATTCAATTTGAAATGCAAATGCAAACTCATATTCTTATCAAATTGTAAAACGGAAAATTTCACTTTTTATTTTATTTTTATCAAATTGAAAAAAGGAAAATTATGAAAATTGTTTTTATGGGCACTTCGGACTTTTCCGCTAGCGTGCTTGAAAAACTTAATAAAGTATATGCTGTAAGCGCGGTTGTTACGGGACTAGATAAGGTTTCAGGCAGAGGACAACGGCTGATTTTTTCTGCTCTAAAAACTAAAGCTATTGAACTAAGTATTCCCGTAATGCAATTTGAAAAAGTTTCAAGAGACGGAATAGATGCTATCAAAGCCTTAAATGCCGATGTCATTATAACGGCAGCATTTGGACAAATTTTGTCCGATGAATTTTTGAAAATTGCGCCATACGGTACATTAAATGTTCACGCATCTTTGCTTCCTAAATACCGCGGTTCGTCACCAATTCAACAGGCTGTAATCGACGGTGAAAAGATGACGGGCATTACTATAATGCGCACGGTTAAGGAAGTTGACGCAGGCGATATTCTTCTGCAAAAAGAAACGGCAATAGGCAAAAGCGAAACGGCAGGCGAATTGTTTGAACGCTTGAGTATTTTGGGAGGCGAAGCAATTATTGAAGCAATTTCTTTGCTTGAGAGCGGAAAAGCGGTCTTTACACCACAAAACAGCAATATGGCGACACATTGCAAAATGTTAAAGAAAGATGACGGAAAGATTGATTTTTCAAAGACCGCAAAGGAACTAGATTGCTTTGTTAGAGGAATGAATCCTTGGCCGTCTGCATTCACATATTTAGACGGGAAAATGCTTAAAGTTTGGGAAATCAAACAACAAATAACAAAAGACAATTTTAATGAAAGCAAAAATTTTGGCAAAGTGTTGGTTGCTAATCCCAAAGAAGGGTTAATTGTTTTATGCCGTGACGGTGCGGTTAAACTTGTTAAAATTCAAGCGGAAAACGGCAAGGCAATGACGAGCGAAGAATTTTTGAGAGGTAAGAGCATTGCCGAAGGCAAAATTTTGGGCGACTTCTGTGAAATTGGAGATGCAAAATGAACAGTTATCTAGAACCGTCACATCAAATTTTATCTTCAATCTTTAAGGAAAAATCCTATTCAACGATTGCGCTGTCAAAGCAGGTACCAAATGACGCGGTAACTAAAATCGTTTACGGTGTTTTAGAGCGTAACACTGAACTTGACTTTATTATTAAATCCTTATGTGATAAAAAACCCCAACTTAGCATTGAAATTGTGTTAAAGATTGCAATATATTGTTTGCTATATATGGATGTGCTACCCGATTATGCCGTTGTGAACGAAACTGTTGAACTCACAAAAAAGTTGGGAAAGCGCGAAGTATCCGGCTTTGTCAATGCGGTTTTGAAAAAGGTTTGCAGACGGGAATATAAACTTCCGACACAAGGTGAGAAAGGCTATCTTTCAATAAAAAATTCCAAACCTCAATGGTTTGTTGACAAGTTGATTTCTCAATTTGGACTTGACACCGCAAAATCAATTTTAGAAGAACCGATTTTTGAAAAGGAACATATCCGCGTAAACACGAAATTGACAACGCTTGCAGTTATCAAAGCCACACTTAAAGCTCAAGGAATAGATGTGGAACAAAGCGCGGCGGGTGGTTTGATTGTCCGAAATACGGCAGAAGTTAAAGAAATGTTTAACACGGGACTTGTGACTTATCAATCTCCGTCATCTATGCTTGCAGTTAAGGCACTAGGAGTCACAAACGGAGCTACTGTGCTGGATATTTGCGCCGCACCTGGTGGGAAATCCGTTTTGATTGCGGAACAAAATCCTAATACCAAAGTTGTGGCTTGCGATTTATATCCGCATCGTGTTGAACTTATTGCAAGTTACAAAAACAGAATGAATGTTAAAAATGTTGAGGAACAAAAGGCGGATGCCACAAAATTTATCCCCGACTTTGAAAACGCTTTTGATTTTGTTTTAGTTGATGCGCCGTGCAGTTGCTTTGGAACATTTAGAAAACATCAGGATGTTTTTATGCAACACAGCTTGTCGTCTATCCACGAAATGTCAAAACTTCAATCGACAATTTTGGAAAACGCAAAGCGGTATGTTAAACCTGATGGAATACTGCTTTATTCGACCTGCACTTTGTTTGATGAGGAAAATAAAACTGTCGTATCAAAATTCTTAAAAGCAAACTCAAATTTTAAGTTAGAAAAAATGAATATACCCTACGAAAATAACGGCACGCTATCGCTTCTGCCAAAAGAAGAATGGGACGGCTTTTATATAGCGAGAATGAGAAAAAATAATGACTAAAAGAAACGATAAAGTAAGCATTAAAATGAGAAAAAGCAATGGTAAGGTTGCGATAAATAATAACAGAATAAAGATAATGAGAAAAAACAATGAATAATATAGATGAGAAAAATGAACAGCAAACGGCGCTAAAGCCTTGTTTGCTTTCTATGTCAAAGGTCGAAATCGGGGAACTTATAAAGTCTGCGCCGTCATATGTCGCTGGACAAATTTTTCAGTTTCTGCACAACGGAAAAAGTTTTTTGGAAATGAGTTCAATATCAAAACTTTTGCGTGAAGAATTAAACAAGAATTTTCTTGACCAACCGATTAGCATTGAAAAAGTGTTTGAAGGGAAGGATGGAACAAAGAAGTTTCTATTCCGCTTATTTGACGATGAACTTATTGAGGGTGTTTATATGCACCACGACTACGGCAACACTCTTTGCGTTTCAACGCAGGTTGGCTGTCGTATGGGATGCGCCTTTTGTGCTTCGGGCATTGAGGGTTTGAAACGCAATTTAACGGCAGGTGAAATATTAGGACAAGTGGTTGCAGTTAATGCGCACGAGAACGGGAATATCAAAGATAGGGCGATTACAAATGTAGTTTTAATGGGAAGCGGCGAACCATTAGATAATTACGACAACACAATAAAATTTTTGGAGCTAGTAAATGAAAAAGGCGGAATTTGCATAAGCGAACGCAATATTTCTTTGTCCACTTCGGGACTATGCGACAAAATTGACTTGCTTTCAAAAAGCGGACACACTCCGACACTAACTATATCACTCCACGCGACAAATGATGAAATTCGCAGTTCGATTATGCCAATAAACCGCAAGTATTCTGTTCGTGAAGTTGTGGCGTCTGCTAGAAATTATTTTAGGCAAACTGGGCGGAGAGTGATTTTTGAGTATTCACTAATAAGCGGAAAAAATGATAACTTAGAATGCGCGGATGCGCTTTCAAAACTTGTTAGGGGATTTCCATGCCATGTAAACCTTATAAAACTTAATCCCGTAAAAGAATTAGGGCTTAGCGGTTCAAGTGCTAGTGAAGCCAAAGCATTTTTAGATCGTCTAATAGAGAACAATACCTCCGCTACAATACGCAAAAGCCTAGGCAACGACATCGAGGGCGCATGCGGACAGTTACGCAGAAGATATGTGTCAACTGACATAGAAAAAGTGAAGAAAGAGGGAATTATTAAGTCAATATAATTTTGAAAAACCTTATTACAACCGAATTTTACTATTTAACTTAATTATTTTAGTAAAGCGTTGTTAGATATAACCGATGTTGCAATAAATATAAATTTTTTACTTATTGATATGCTAGAATAGTTGATATATAATTAAATACATACAGGAAAAAATGTCAAAAAATCGTTTGAATGGCAAAGTCATAAAGGGGATTACCTCACGATACTATGTTGACACCGTACAAGGTGTCAAGTTTGTTTTAGCCCGTAAAAAAGTTAAAAATTTCGGCGAAATTCTAGTTGGTGATTTTGTGGAGTTGTCGGAGGAGTGTGGAACATTTATAATTGAAAATGTACTGCCGCGCAGAAATAAACTTATTCGTCCTTATGTTGCCAATGTTGATATATGCTTAATTGTCGTTGCGCCACTTCCTAAGCCCGATTTCCTGCTTGTTGATAAAATTATAATCAACTGCCTAGTCGAGGGTATAAAGCCAATTCTTGTCGCAAACAAAAGCGATATAAGCGAAATAAACGAACTTTCCGAGTATAAAAACATAGTTGATATATATTCCTGCTCCGCAACAAGCGGCGAGGGCATTGAAAGACTGCTAAACTCACTAGACGGCAAAACTGTCTGTTTTGCGGGACAATCAGCGGTAGGGAAAAGTTCAATTATAAACGCGGTGTTACAAACAGATAAACTACAAACATCTGCTCTTTCAAAAAAAAGTCAAAGGGGAAAGCATACTACCCGCCAAACCGAACTGTTACGCATTGGAAACTGCTTTTTGATTGATACTTGCGGATTTAGTTTGTTAGATGCCGTTGACTTAGAACCCGAACGCTTAAGGCTATATTTTGATGAATTTGAATTGCTTCAACCTCTATGCCAGTTTAGGGCTTGTACTCATCTAAACGAGCCAAATTGCGCGGTCAAATCCGAAGTTGGAATATCTGTTTCACTTGGTAGGTACGAGCGGTACAAAGCAATCTACGAAGAACTTGTAGAAAAGAGAAACAATAAGTTCAACTAAAAAAATTTAAGCAATATAAGAAACTTGTAGAAAAGAAGTTCAACTAGAAAAATGCAATCGAACTTGTAGAAAAGA
>DATESK010000213.1:0-12495 GCA_035270865.1 Clostridia bacterium
CCACGCCATACTTTGCAATAAACGCTGAAAGAAAAATTATAAGTCCGAATTTTGCATATTCTGAGGGCTGTATTGTAAAAAATCCAAGATTAAGCCACCTTCTTGCGCCATAGATTTCCACGCCAAAGCCAGGGATAAACACAAGCGCTAAGAGAACTAAACTTATAATGTAAATCGGTAAATTTAATTTTTTCACCTTTTCTAAATCAAGATAAGATATTGCAAACATAAAAAATACGCCGAGGACTAACGCCACCGCCTGCGTTTTGACATAATGAAAGGCATCCCCGTACTCCAACTGCGCGGAATAAGAGGATGCGGAATAAATAAAAATCAATCCCAAAAGCGAAAGTATTATTGCCGTTAGCGCAAGAGGAAAGTCTAATCCTTTTGCGTCAGCTTTTAATGCTTCACTAACTCCGCGTGAAATTCTTTCATCATCCGCGTTCTTTTGCTTTGCTTGTCTTTCTTTTCTCCGCGGGCTAATCATTCAGTTCTCCGACTAATTTGCTGAAATGTTTACCGCGTTCCGCATAGTTTTTGTAACGGTCAAAACTCTTTGATGCAGGAGAGAATAAAACAGTCTGTTCATCTGCCGTTGTTGATTTTGTTATACACTCTTCCAAAGTATCAAAAACGATAATGTTTCTAAATCCCACAAGTTTTCCAGTTTGCTCAATATCTTTTGCGTTCTCTCCAGTAGCAAAAATTCGTGTTACGGTCTTTGGCAATTTTTCAAATAACGGTCTAAAATCGTCATCCTTATCTTGCCCGCCGAGTATTAAAAGCGTATTGTTTGTTATCGTACCGCAAGCGCAAAGAGTGGCGTCAATATTTGTGGCTTTGCTGTCGTCTATGTATTTTTTACCGCCTGCAAACCTTACAAATTGTATTCTGTGTTCGGGTTTAACAAACCGCTTAATAGCGCACGCAATAACAAAAGGATGAATATTCTTTTCCATTGCAACCGCAACCATTGCAAGCACATTTTCCATTTCCCTACCCTTAAATTGCAACTCGTCTGAACATAGAACGGGCTTATCAAAATAACGCACATAGCCGTTTTCGATATATACTCCGTCTACTTTTTTTGTAAGGCTGAACGGAACTATTTTTGCGCGAATTTGTGGCGTGAGTTTTACGATATTTTCATCATCAAAGTTTAATACTGCAAGATCGCATTCGGCTTGATTTTCAAATAATCGCGCTTTGATAGCCACATAATCTTCAAAAGATTTGTGCCTGTCAAGGTGGTCAGGCGTAATGTTGAGAAGAACGGCGACATCGGGAGAAAATTTGTTTATAGTTTCAAGCTGAAATGATGATACCTCAACAACTGCCGTTTCATAAGTTTTTAAGCTGTCGCATAAATCGCAAAAAGGCGTGCCGATATTTCCAACTGCCACCGCATGGTTAGCCCCCGCTCTTAGTACTTCGTCAATCAGCATAGTAGTTGTGGTTTTGCCGTTAGTTCCGCTGACTGCTATAATTTCGGCATCACAAAATTGATAGCCTAATTCAATTTCGGAAATTACTTGTTTTCCAAGCAATCTTAAATCCATAATTTCGGGACGCAAACCCGAAATTCCCGGGGATATGACAATTATATCTGCACGCGAAAAGTCGCTTTCCCACTTTTCGTTATTATGTAAGAGTGCGCGTTTTTCAACATCGTCATCAAACGCGAAGCAGTTTGCGCCCTTTCGTGCGCACAAATCAAGCGCGCTTCTACCACTTTTGCCAAGTCCATAAACCAGAACATTTTTGCCTTTTATATTCATATCGCCCTCATTGCAAGTATACTTATCACACCGCCCAAAATGCTAATAATAAAATACCACATAACTATTTTACTTTCGTGTACACCGCATAATTCCAAATGGTGATGAAAAGGTGCCATTTTAATTATCCGCTTTTTGGTTAGCTTAAAACTTGTTACTTGTAGTATTACTGATATGCAAGACACTACGAACATTATGCCAGCAAAAAAAATAAGAAGGGGTTGCCGAGAAAAGAAAGCTACCGCAGAAGCCGCTCCGCCAAGGGCAAGAGAACCTGTGTCGCCCATCATTATTTTTGCGGGATAAGAATTGAACCAAAGATAACCAAGCACACCGCCCAAAATCGATGTGGAAAAAATCGCAAGCGAAAATAATTCGTTTGCAAGCACAAAATTTTGCGCCGAAACTGCGTCAATATGCAAAAACCAAATCAAAGCGGTAAAAACGCTGAAGTATGCAACACCGCACCAGCCAGCCAAACCGTCCAATCCGTCCGTTAAATTTACGCCGTTTGTCAAGGCGATAAATCCAAACGCGCAAAAAGGAACAAAAAGCCAACCCATATTCCATTCCACATTTGTGAACGGTAAAGTTATAAAACTTCCGATGTTAGGATTTTTGAAACAGAATATAGCCAGAATTAATGCCGCTCCAAATTGCGCGATAATTTTTTGATATGCTTTTAGTCCTAAATTCCTGTGGTAACGAAATTTCAAAAAATCATCGAAAAAACCTATCAAACCATAGGACAGTATGCAAGCGCATGCAACCAAACTAAATGTGGAAAATGCAATTAAAGAAAAAATCAAAGTCGGCACGATAAAAATCCAGCCGCCCATTGTAGGCGTGCCGGATTTTGATTGATGCTGTTCGACATAATTGAGTACATTCTGTCCAACATTTTTTTTTGTGAACAGTTTAATAAATAGTGGCGCAAGCAAAACGGCCGTCAAAAACGCCCCGAGCAAACTTAGCAAAAGCCACAACAAATTGAGATTCATCTTCTAGCTCCACGCTTTAATGCTTGTTCAAGATCGGAAAAAGGAATTTTTTGACCTCTAATTTCCATATAATTTTCCGCGCCTTTACCTGCGATAACAACCGTGTCGCCCTCCTGCATTTCCGATATTGCATAACTTATTGCATCACCGCGGTGCGGAAGCACTTTTTTCTCACAACCTATTACGCCTTGCTCGATTTCCGCAATAATGCTTTCTGGTTCTTCACCACGCGGATTGTCCGAAGTTAGCACAACAAGTTCGCTCATTTTTGATGCGATTGCGCCCATAATACTGCGCTTTGTCCTATCTCTTTCACCACCGCAACCAAACACGGTTATAAGCCGAGATTTAGTGATTGAACGCGCGGTTGAAAGCAAGTTTTTTAATCCGTCAGGCGTGTGCGCATAATCAATTACTATCATTCCCTTATTGTTTTTGAGAATATTAAATCTGCCGTCAATAGGCTTTATACGCCTTACCGCTTGACAAATTGTATCCGTTGAAACTCCGAAGCTGCTTGCGACAATCATTGCCGACAACAGATTGTAAACATTAAAATAACCATACAATGACGATTTCATTTCAATCACATTATCAAAGAGGTTGACAACAAATTTTGTTCCGTCAATATCGGGGAAAACATCAATCGCAAACACATCGCAAGGGCTTTCAAGGGCATAAGTTACCGTAGGAATTTCCGCTCTTGCCGACAACTTTTGTCCCCATTCGTCATCCACATTGATAACCGCCAGTTTTGTGTGTTCTTCTGTGAAAAACGACAGTTTGGTTTCGGCATATTTTTCAAAGGTTTCAAAATAGTCGAGATGGTCCTGCGTTATATTTGTCAAAATCGAAATATCAAATTTAAGTCCGTATAGTTTTTGAAGTGCGATTGCGTGCGCGCTGACTTCCATAGTAACCACTTCAACGCCCTTGCACAGCATTTCAAAAAACAGTTTGTTTAATTCATAAGGGTCGGGAGTCGTCAAACTTTCCGACACTTTTTCGTTCAAAATATAATGTCCCAAAGTTCCGATAAGTCCCGTCTTAAAACCCGCATAAGTCAATATATCATTGATTATGTGCGCCGTGCTTGTTTTCCCATTCGTGCCAACAACCGATATAAGCCTGAGACTGTCGGCGGGATTGCGAAAAAAGTTTTGACTTATAACGCTGTATGCTTTGCGAGTGTCCGCAACTAAAATATATGGCACATCCTCATTCGGCTTTTTCTCTACAATAAAAACCGCAACTTTCCCTTTTAATGAACTAATAAAATCGTGTCCGTCAGCTTTCTTTCCTTTAAGACAGATAAACATATCGCCTTCTTTTGCCTTTTCCGAATTGATTGAAATATCATCGATTTCAAGCACTTGTTCGGCATTATTTGATAGCACATCAACACTTGTAAGCAATTTCTCAAGTTCCATTTTTCCACCTCGGTTTTTATTTTTACGCTTTCGCGCATTGTGCATCTGCATTAAATTATTCACGCAATAAGATAAATTATATAAATACTAAATTATTTTTTTTTGCGCGTGCGTGCGCGTGTAATGTATTAATAATAAGCAAAGGTTTTTGTGGTGTCAATAGAGGGGCAAATCTAGACACTAACGGAAGAAATTTCTAAAACTACACCAAATACCAATCACACCCAAAGCAAATTCTTTAATGATAGACTTACCAAACAAAACTACACTTTGTCTATGACGGCTAATTAAGACATTCCATTGTAGACTATGTTCTAAGTAAAACGGCATTACGCTTATCCACAACCGCTCCCGCAATAGGAAATTGCGATTTGACAACATTATTTTCACCGCTCACCTCAAAATACAAACCGAGTTTGTTAAGAGCATTTTTTGCTTGATTTAGCGTCATACCGACAAAAGACGGTAATTCAAATTTGTCGCCTATTACCGCATAGTCATTTTCGCTGTAAACCGCTTTTGTATTTTGGTAATTGAAAATTCCTTGTAAAATTTCTCCCACAAGCGGCGCGGCAACTAGGCTTCCGTAATAAACATAACCTTGCGGTTCGTCAACGATTAACAAAACTCCGTATTCCGCACCCTCTGCAAGAGAAAATCCTAAAAATGACGATACATATTTCCCTTGCGCTATAATACCGTTTTTATATTTTTGCGCCGTGCCTGTTTTGCCGATAATATCATAGCCAGGCACATACGCGCCTTTTCCGCTTCCATTAGTTACGACCGCTTTAAGCAATTCGCGCATTGTCGCGCTAGTCTGCTCGCTTATTATGCGGTTGCCTAACTTTGTTTCCGTCTTTGAAATTTTCGTTGATGTTGTTCTATCGTAAATATAGTCAAGAATGTGTGGCTTAACTTTTGTTCCGCCGTTCACAACCGCAGACGATGCACACAAAAGTTCAATAGGCGAAATTGCAATCGCCTGCCCGAAGCCTATGCGCGCAAGGTCAACGGGTTTTACTTCGCTTTCCTTTATTAGCATACCCGAAGTTTCGCCCGACATATCAATGCCTGTTTTTTCGCTGCATCCAAAAGCGCGGAGATATGAATAGAATTTTGTTGTGCCGACAGCAAGCGCGCTGTTCATAAAGACCACGTTGCAGGATTTTTCAACACCCTCGGCAAAATCAATAGAACCGTGTCCTTTTGTTTTCCAGCATCTTATTTTTTGCCCGTCCACAATATGCGAACCTGAGCAGTAAAATCTGCTGTTCACCGTAACTGCGCCCGTATCTAGCGCAGCGGCAGCAGTCAAAATTTTGAAAGTCGAACCTGGTTCATAGACATTAGATACTATTGTGCTTCTCGACATTGAAAACAACGCGGCTATATCATCGCGTGGAACATTGTTCAAATCGAAAGAGGGGGCTTCACTTAGCGCGACAATTTCCCCTGTTTTGTAGTTCATAACCACACAAGCGACACCTTTCGGCTTGTAAATTGTAACCGCCTTATTTACCGCGCTTTGCACTATGCGCTGTATTGTTGAATCAACGGTGGTAACCAAATTTGCCCCCGCAATGGACGGCACATAATAGGTCGAACCGCCCGACACTTCCCGTCCTATAAGGTCTGTTTCGGTCAAAATTTGTCCATTTACCCCTTGTAAATATCGGTTGTAATATGCTTCTAAACCAGTTTGCCCCGTGCCGTCGCTTGAAGTAAAGCCCAAAAGTTGCGTCATAAAATCACCGTAGGGATAATAACGCAAATTATCTTCACCGTAATAAATTCCGTCAATATCGGAATTATATAGCGCGTTCATCTGCTCTTTAGTTACACCGCTTGCTATAGTAATTTCACTTGCGCGTTTGGAAATTTTGTTCATAACCGCTTGATATTCAATTCCTAAAACTTGTGAAATCGTTTTTGATACCGCGATTTTGTCAGAAACCGAATTTGGACGGACATAGATTGTATAAAGGGTGGAAGTGTCTGCAATAACAGTTTCGTTGCGGTCTAAAATTTGTCCGCGGGGCGCGTCATTAGGCACATCGCGCAACCATTGTCCCAAAGCTTTAACTTGAAGTTCTTGATTTTGCCATATCATAACATAGGCAAGTTTTCCAAAAACTGCCGTAAACAAAACGATAATCAAAATCAAAAGCGCAAAAAAACGCTTTCTTGTATTGTAATTTCTTTTTCCAACAATAATTTTACGCATTATATTCCTCGGAACATTCTATTTCAAAAGCGAATAGATTATGAGAAACATTCGAAATTGCGACAATAAATTTCTTTAGTAAAATCAAGTCTAATAGATATAATTTAGGATATTTCAAGCAAAAGGAAATTTAATAAGAGTTTGATTTCAATCAAAAATAAGGCAATGCAAAATTCCGTTTTGAAAAATAAGCATAAAAAAAGGTAGCGCAGTTGCTACCTAAAATTTTATTTATATTTTGATTTTTATAAACGCTGTTTTAATCAAATAATCTTTCAAACTTATCGCAAAAACGGTCAAACCAATTTGAATTGATTGCATAATTATATTCCGACTTTGCATAACTAAAATTTGTTTCATTGTTTGAAACTACAGCCGAAGTCGAAGTTGCTTGTGTTTCGACTTCGGTTGCGGTTTCGGCGTAAGAAACATTGTTTCCTGCGCCTGCATTGTGCCCCATACCGTTAAAACCGGAAGCGTTGACAGCAATGAGAGTTGTCATCAATACGGCCAATGCGATGTAGATAGCAAGAATAACTTTACCCTTTAGGGTTAGGCGTGATGCCTTGTTCGCTTTTCTTGCAATCTGTTCGGTAGCATTCCTGCGGGTTGACATCCTCATTTGTTGAGTGTTGGCCAAAGGAGAGATGTAGGCCAACTTGTCATAGAGAGAGTCTTCAAACTGAGAGTCTGATACACTGCTCAATTCATTCCGCACGGAGTAAAGACACGAATTGAAATCTCCTTTTTCGGTGTGTGCTTGCACACCGCGGTAATTCATTTGTGTCGGACTTGATACACGCTTGCCACCATAATTTATATCCTGCTCGCTCTCACGAGCTTGGGAACTGAATTGTTGCGCTCCGAAATTTAATTCATCAATAGCGCGGTAATCTTGAGAAAAATCGTTGCGGTTTTCCCCTGTGCGATAGTCTTGACGGAAATCGTTGCGGTTTTCTCCTGCGCGGTAACCATAATCATTCATCGCACGGTATCCACCGTTATCTTCTGCCGCGCGGTAATTTGCACGGGATTCTGTTGCACGGTAATCGTCTTGATAATTTTCGTTATAGCCATACTCATCATTCTTTAAAGCTCCAACTTCGCTTCGTGATGCCCAAAATTCTTCGTATGAGGGGAACTGCTCAATCCGCTCTTCATTGCGACGAGTACGACCTTGATTGGTTATTCCCAATAAATCATTGAGTACGACTGCCATAATCCACCTCTTGTTTTGCACATAATTTGAACGCAGTTCAAATTTTTTCAACTATCCTTAACTTTGCGCTTTCCGCTCTGGAGTTTTGTTTGAGTTCGTCAGCTCCTGCAGAAATGGGTTTATTGGTCAATATTTTTACTTCACTCACCTTGCCGCACACACATTTTGGTATGTTCTTATCACAAGTGCAGTCTGTTTGAAGTTCTTTGAAAACTTTTTTTACTATTCTGTCTTCTAATGAATGGAAACTTATTACTGCCATTCTTCCGCCCACTATTAACCGTCTTGCTAAAGTGAACAATGCTTTTTCTAAATCTTCTAATTCACCGTTAACTTCAATTCGTATTGCTTGAAATGTGCGTTTTGCTGGGTGTCCGTATTTCCACCTTGTAGATGGCGGGTAGCACAATTCAACTATTTTGGAAAGTTGTGCTGTGGTTCTTATACTCTCCTGCTCGCGAATTTTTGCTATCCTTTCGGCAATCTTTCTCGCAAGTCTTTCTTCTCCGTAATCGAACAACACTCTTGACAGGTCTGACACCGAATATTCGTTTACGACATTGAACGCTGTCAAATATTGATTTTGGTTCATTCTCATATCTAGCGGCGCATCCTGCATGTATGAAAATCCACGCTGTCCGTTATCAAGTTGATAGGATGAAACTCCAAGGTCGAGCAACACACCGTCCAGCTTATCTATCTTTAGTCCGTCCAAAATTTCTTTGGAGTTTTTGAAGTCATCGTTTATTATCGTTATTCTGTCTTTGAACTCTGCAAGGCTTTCACCCGCAAATATTATTGCTTCCGCATCCTTGTCGACTGCGATAAGTCTTCCGCCCTCGGCAAGCCTTTTAGCTATTTGCTTTGAATGTCCACCGCCACCTAGCGTTCCGTCGAAATAAATTCCATTGGGCTTAATGTTCAATCCCTCAATACATTCATCAAGCATTACGGGTTTGTGATTAAATTCCATATTCTTTCATCTTCTCAAGCACTTCATCAATGTTTGCAGGATCAAGTAGTGAAAATCTTAATTCCCATTCCTCTGACGGCCAAATTTCAGCGTACGAACCTTTGCCGACAAAGATAACATCTTTGCTGTTTGATAGCATTTTCTTTTGCTCGGTAGAGAGTAATATACGCCCCTGCACATCTATATCGATATAATCCGAGTGGCTAAGTATCAGGTTTGCGCTTCTCTGCTTATCGCGGTCGTAAAGCTCCATATTTGAAATCTTTTGAAGCTCGGCTTCCGACTTATCAGCAGGCAAAATATAGAGCGAACCGTTTAATGATGGCATAACGCAAAGAGTTCCGCATAGAACCTCTCGGAACTTTGCTGGGATTCTAACTCTTCCCTTTTCGTCAAGTGAATGTCTGACACTGCCTATCAATAATTTTGCCATTAACCTCTTTCCTCATTGCAACGCTGTACTTTATTAGTTTTCTTCAGCTTGCAATTTTATCATACCCACATTCTACAATAGTATTTGCCCACTGTCAACCACTTTTATAAAATAATTTTATAGACCTTTTAACTAAAGGCAGTTGAATGATATTTTTTGTCATATTTTGAATTAATTTAATAAACTTGTAAACTATATTTTGCCAAAGTTTCTGCTTTTTTTACCTTTTTACCTTTCTACCTTTCAACCTTTCTTCCTTTTTACCTTTCTACCTTTCTACCTTTCAACCTTTCTTCCTTTTATTTGCCTTTGACTTTCTTTATCCTTCCGCCTTTCCTTTGCCTTTCTTTACCTCTGCTTTTCTTCGCCTTTGACTTTCTTTATCCTTCTGCCTTTCCTTTGCCTTTCTTACCTCTGCTTTTCTTCGCCTTTGACTTTTTTATCCATCCGCCTTTCTTTCTTTTAGTTATTTATCTTCGTTATGTAATAAACAAGACACAAAATAGACCTGCGTTGCATAAATTAGCATTAAGCAATTTTAAGGAGGGAAAGATTATGTCCTTTTGTAACAACACAACACGAGGCGGTCCTGGCTCTATTATAGGAAATCCGCTCAATGGTCTTTGCGAAAGAGTGTGTATCCAAGTCAAAAAAGTATTCGATGCGTGCATATCTCAAAATACCGAGGAGAATGCAATCGTAACAATAACCGATTTGGTCCCCCCAAATCCGGCTCAACCCCTGACATTTGTAAGCGCAAAATCAATAAGCTCAGTAGGGATAATAAGCTCGCTTACTATCGACCCGCTACCCGACCGTCCGGGGTTTGCAAGAGTACAAGCAATAGTCGGCATTCCTATTGAAGTCATATATACCGATGCAAACGGCATCGAAGGTAAGGGAACTGCGGTGTTCTCTGTTGTAAAAGACATTGTAATGTGCGTGCCGTCGAATTCCATTATGCCGGTAGATATCGCAGCCGCAGTCGCGCTTATCTCGCCTAACGGAATATATCTTGGCGATAACAGATTCTCAATAACCGCTTGCGTAACAATCGTTATGAAAGTTGAAGCCGAAGTTGAATTGCTTATACCGACTTATGGTTATTGCCGAATACCTCCGTGTCAAGACTTCTCGCAAGAGGTTTGCACGGGAGTTTTTGATTTGCCTCTATTCCCGTCCACGCCTACGACATAAGCGGTTGTACACTTATACATAATTACGCAAAGGAACTTGTTATTACTAAACTTGAATACATAATTTAAGCAAGGAAATTTTAACTTGTAATTTAAATACTTAAATACTTAAGCGGTGAACTTCGTACAATTTAATTTGCATATAGTTGTTAAAAATACTTAAATATGGTATTATTTTAGTATGAAAGTTTTTGCAATCAGTGACCTACATTTATCAACTTCTGTCGAAAAGCCTATGGATATTTTCGGCGAAGAATGGCAGGGACATTTTGAAAAAATAAAGACGGACTGGAACGCGCGCGTGCTTGATGAGGATATAGTTCTCTTGGGTGGCGATATGTCTTGGGGACAAACCCTAGACGAAGCCCAGTCCGATTTTGATTTGCTCAAAGACTTGAAAGGCAAAAAAATTGTTCTGCGTGGTAACCACGATTATTGGTGGTCATCGCTGTCAAAAATCAAAAGCCGCTTCCCCAATTTTACTTTTCTTCAAAATAACGCCGTAAAAATCGGGAATATTATTGTCGCAGGCACGCGAGGCTGGTCGCTCGCTAATGAAAAAAGCAATGAAGAAGACAAAAAAATATATGCCCGAGAACTGCTTAGGCTTGAGCTTTCTCTAAAATGCGCAACCGACAAGCTGAACGAGGGCGATATATTAATTGCCCTGCTTCATTACCCCCCGTTTGAAGTAAATTTTGCGGATACGGAAATTACAAAGCTACTTGAAAAGTACGGTGTAAAGTTTGCGACATATGGACATCTTCACGGCAAAAATGTTCGTGTAGCGCCAAAACTTGAAAAAAACAACATAACTTATTTTTTAACTTCTTGCGACCTTATAAACAATACACTTGTTGAAGTATGCGAAGGGTTTTGAAATTTACTCACGATTGTGTCCAAGTTCGTTGATGCGAAAGCAAGGGTTATGAATAGCTTAAAGCTATCGCGCAAACAATTGTGTATAGCAAAATATTAAAAGAATGATATTGACTTATGCGAATATGCACGAATTGAAATACAAGAGTTCTTAAACAGAACTTGAGCCTGCTAATTATAATTAAAGAGTTCTAATGTGTTGATATAGGCATTTGAATATATGCGCAGATGATAATAATATAATAAGAGAGTACTATGGAAAACCAAAATAATCCCACTAATCAAAACGAAGCCGAAAATTCCAACTCCGTCTCAAAGGTCGCAGAGAATTTTCGTATTAAAAACGCAACCTTCGTGCTGTCCGTTGCCGATTTTAAGAATATACCTAAAACTGATAAGCCCGAAATTGCTATAGCGGGAAAATCTAATGTGGGCAAATCATCGTTTATAAATTTAATCACTAATCAAAAAAAACTTGCGCGCACTTCATCAGACCCCGGGCGCACAAGGCTGCTAAACTACTTTGAAATCAATCAAGGTGAATTTTATTTTGTAGACCTTCCAGGGTACGGTTACGCAAAAGTTGCAAAAACCGAAAAGGCAAAGTGGGGAGATTTGATAGAAGGATATTTGACAGGGAACAAAAATCTTAAAAATGTTTTTGTACTCCTTGATGTTCGTCTTGAGCCAAGTGAAGACGACAAAGTGTTGCTCAATTTTTTGCAGCACTATCTTATTAATTTTACTATCGTTGCCACAAAATGCGACAAACTTTCACGCTCACAAAATCTTGCAATGAAAACGAAAATTGCAAATGCACTTAGCATAGGCACAGGAAATATCATTTTAACATCGGCGCTAAAAAAGACAGGAAAAGAGGAAATCTTATCTCGAATTGCTCAAATTTTAGAATAGTATTACAATATTTACTGTTTTATAAAGTACTTTTAACAAAAATCTTTTTATTATTGCAGTTAATTATTTATTTTACCTCTCTGCATTTTAAGTTTGAAAAACAAAAAAAACCACCTATGCGGTGGTTTTTTATAACTTAATAATTGTTTGTTTCAGCTTCTTTGCTATTGCAAATTTTAACTTACTCTACTATTGCAACATTGAAGACATCGCATATGGTTTTGGCTAAATTCACTTTCATTTCTTTTAGGATAATTTCGGGGACATCTGATAAATCTTTTTCGTTGTCATAGGGAATTATCACTTCAAAAATTCCTGCGCGATGCGCTGCAAGCATTTTTTCTTTAAGTCCGCCGATTGGAAGCACTTTTCCTCTCAAGGTTATTTCGCCCGTCATTGCAATATCGTGTCGAATTTTTCTGCCCGTTATCGCCGAATAAA
>DATESK010000214.1:0-4722 GCA_035270865.1 Clostridia bacterium
ACTTTGAATTGATTAAATCAATCATAACAAATCTTTTTCTTATCAATCAGTACAAATATTTTTTTCTTATCAAAATAATTTTCTTATCAATAAATATTTTTTCATTGATACTCTCTCAAAATAAAAAACCTCGCATTGCGAGGTTTTTTTATTCTATTTTGTTTTACAAATTCAAACTCATACTTATTACAATTTACTATACAAACTCAATATAATAACTAACCCACTAACCCAACAGTTTTTTAATAAAACAGAACTACTTCTTGAAAGCAGAATAAACTGCATTTATTGCTTTTTCATAGTTCGGTGTGTCAATTCCCACAATAATATTAAGTTCGCTTGAACCTTGGTCAATCATACGAATATTAACATTTGCCTTTGCAAGTGCGGAAAATAGCGTGGCAGCAGTACCTAACCGCGCTGCCATATTGTGTCCGACTGTCGCTATAAGAGAAATTCCGCTGTGGATTTCCACGCTGTCCGCGCATACAGATTCTTTAATTTTATCCACAACTTTCTGCATTTTACCTTGAATTGCCTCATCACCGACCACAACGCACAAGGTATCAATTCCAGATGGTATATGTTCAAAAGATATGTTTTCGTACTCAAGTACGCTCAGCACCTTGCGGCAGAAACCGACCTCAGCGTTCATCATAGACTTTTCCACCAAGATGATTGTAAAACCCTTTTTGCCCGCTATGCCCGTGATTATGTTGTCATTTTCGGGCACTAGATTGTCTGGCATAATAAAAGTACCCTTGTGATTCGGCTCGAAAGTATTCTTTATATTGATAGGAATTCCCACGCTTCGCACAGGAAAGATCGATTCGGGATGAAGAACATTTGCGCCCATGTAGGAAAGTTCGCGAAGTTCGCGGTAGCTCAAATTCTCAATGTGCCGAGGATTTTCAACTATACGCGGATCGGCGGACATAAAGCCATTAACATCCGTCCAGTTTTCGTAAATTCGCGCATCAGCGGCGCGAGCAACTACTGCTCCCGAGATATCTGAACCGCCACGAGAAAAGGTTTTAATTTCGCCCTCTGCATTGCTTCCGTAAAAACCGGGAATAACGGCATAAGGATGCTCTTCCAAAACCGCGCGCAATAAATCCAGCGAATAATGGAATTGAAATCTTTCGTTATTAAACTTTATAAATTCGGCAGAATCCAAAAAATCGAATCCTAATTTTTTTGCTAAGATTTTTGCAGATAGGTACTCTCCGCGAGATGCGGCATAGTCGGGCGAAGTTGAAGAATTGATCTTTTTCTCAATTTCATCAAAGTCTGCGCTTAAGTCCAAGTCAATATTCAAATCTCTTATAATATCGTCAAAACGCGCACGGACAAGAGCGAATGATTTAGCGCAATTTCCGTTTTGCGCCGCTTCATCAAAGCATTTATATAATAAATCCGTAACTTTTATATCGTCTTTCTCCCGTTTCCCTGGCGCTGATACAACAATATATTTTCTTTCGGGATTTGAAAGAATTATATCTGCAACTTGACATATGGTGCTTGCATTTGCCATTGAAGTACCGCCGAATTTGCTTACTAACATAAACTCCTACCTTTGCGCTTAGCGCGTAACTTTATAAAATTATCTTATATTGTCTGCCACTTATTAAATTCTTTTTGCCTCGTAATAGTACCGCTTTTCTTCCGCATCGCCCATAGAAAACGCCTTTTTACATAATGCGCCGTTGTCAAGAACATATAGAAATAAGTCGTTTTTGTTTATTGTCGGCATCTTTATTGCGACTGCTTTTGCTTCCTTTGCAACGGATAGCAAATTGTCTTCCCCATGTATATAGTCTATGCTTGCACCCTTGTGGCAGTTGACATAGTCGGACAATATCTTCTCAATTTCGGATATTGCTTGCGGTGTTGAAGCAGGAATATTTAAGATAGTGATTTCATCACCGAACTCAATTTCAAGTTTCCCCTCTCCCGACAGTTTGCTTGCCATTTCATCTATCAAATTTTGATCTGCGCCAAACACACAGCGGTGAATAGGCTCGAATACTATGCCCTCACAATGCAGATTTTCAATTTCGCACAGTGCGTATCTTGATGGGTGATTTTCCTTTTCCGCATCCGACAGCGTTGATTTTAGTTCTTCCCAATATGCTTTTGCTGTGGCTAAGCTGTGGTTTCCGTCACCGACTGCTAAAACAAAGTTTGTAGCACACCCGTACTTTTCTATTTGCACTTCGGGCGAGCTCAATTTTTCAAATTCTTTTATCACTTCATTCGCATCAATCCTGTAACCCCTAAGGTGTCCGCCGTACATATTCAACTCAAAATCATAGAGTTTTTCAAGTTGTTCTCGCTCTTTGAAGAATTTTTCAATTATAGTTTTTTCTCTGTCGTCTATTAGTAATAATATATGCGGGAGTTCGATCGCCGCACCGCTTCTGATTTTAAGCCTTGGCGGTATTCTTTCTGCAACAACGCCTTCTGTCGAGCGGATAGGGCTTTTGCGTGAACCGTCATAGACAAAATCGTCAAGGTCAACGCAAGCGACAATTCCTAGCCTAGTCTTGCCGTAGATTGTTTCCCGCTCCACCAAAATGAAACTGTCCTTAATCTCCTTAAATACACCTGCGTTAAGGTATTCTTCCATCGTTTGATTTATATTTTTAATTCTCGCATCGTGGTCGCTGTCTTGCAAGTATACTTCGGGAAAAATCAACTTCAAGGTGCTGGGCGCGCAACATACAAGTTCTTCAAGTTCTTTCCAGTATTTGCGTTGTGAGGTAAACTGGTCACAGGACACGACGGACCATTTGTTTTTGTCGATATTGTCGTTTGGTAACAGGATTGGTAAGTCTTTCAAAGTGTTGTGCATCTTATGTAGTCCCCTGGTTTAGATTTAGATTTGCATTTTCTTATTTGTGGTATTTCCACACAGTATTTCATTTATTTTAGAATTTTTGTTCTTCTTATTCTCAGTAGTTTTAAATTTTGTTCTGAGTTTATTTTCGCTTTATTTCATTCTTCTCATATGCTTGTCGCGTTGAGCAGCTTTTTTTGCAAGCGCAGATGCGGAAATGCCGAATGATTCCTCAATTTCATCCTTGAGTTTTTCCATAGTCATATATCGTTTTATATCTCCGTCTCTAACTGATGAAATTATTCCCGTTTCCTCGCTTATGACGATAGACAAAACATCGCTTTCTTCGGATATTCCGACAGCGGCGCGGTGGCGAGTTCCCATATCTTTGCTTATACTTTTTTGCGTGAGCGGAAGAAAACATCCCGCCGCCAAAATTCTGTTACCTTTGACAACGACTGCGCCGTCGTGAAGGGGGGATTTTGTGTTAAAAATGCTCTCAATCAATCCTGACGATAAAGAAGCGCCTAAATTTGTGCCCGTTTCCAAAATCGACACGGGAAATTCCGAGGTGCCTGTTATAACGATAATCGCGCCTATATCTTGCTTTGCCATATTCTGGCAAGCGGTTAAAATTTCTGTTGTAGTGTCACGGAGTTCGTCGTCGCTTCCGTAACCTTCGCTGTAGAGGTCAACACCGCGCGGATTGGAAATCTTTTGCGCCATTGAGCGCAAGTCAGTTTGATAAATAATCGCCGTCGCAACAACAAGAAAAATAATTCCGTAATGCACAATCGCTCTTGAGATTGTCAACACTTCGTAATCAACCATATAGGAAATGATATTCAACACAATAGCCAGAACAAACAACGATATGGAAATAAGTACAACCCTTAGATTTCTCTTATACGCAAAGAACAGCACGACAAGCGTAACGGTGGTTATCAAAATCGCCCCGTCAATCAGAGCAAACAAATCTATATTTTTGAAATACTCTAAAAAATTATACATATCCTCTCCTTGCAAAAATCAGTTTGGACTTTCGCTAATTCATCGGTTGTGCTAAAACTTCAGTCGCAATAAATTGTTCTATCTTCTCAATTTTGAAATATATTTCAATATTTCGCAATTTGCATCTCACAAAAAATCGTCTATATATCAAATTCCTCAAATACTTTTTCTTCTTTTTCTTTTATAATGATAATGTCAGGTTCAATCGGCGCACCTTTATCCTTATTTCTAAGCCAATAATATGCCCAAATGGTTCCGCCTATATAGCACGCGAGAATTACCCCGCCCGCAATTATCGCATATATTTCATTCGGGTCGTAGAAAAGCGTGTAACCAAGTTCTGCAAGTATAGGCTTGAAATAGTTTGAAGCTAAGCAAAGTATCGTTGAGAGTAGATAGCTTAGAACTTGAATACTAAGATAGGGCATAGCAAAGCCTAAAAAGCCTTTCGCCCACATTCCTTTTTTTATATATGCCTTTTTAAGAATTAGGAAAAAATAGAACGCCATACTTGCCGTACTGAAAACCATACTTGATAGATAAGTGCAAAAAACCGCCATTTGGGGAACTAAGAACTGGAATGCGCCGACAAGGGCAATCGCCACTCTTGATACGGCAATAAAAAACATATAGTAGAAACAGAAATCAAAGCGTGTTATAACCAATTTGCCTAAGGAGCGAGACATTATTATGTGCATAAAGGATGCCCAAATATAGCTTATCGCAACTGCTACTATCCCGTCAAAAAGCAGGATTTGAAAAATCGCTACTAAAACATCTGCCGGACTGCCTGCAAAGTACTCTGCATAGCCTGTCCAAATGCTGTAAAATGACGCCAAAATGGATGTGACGCCAAGCGCCGCCATAACCCA
>DATESK010000215.1:0-5240 GCA_035270865.1 Clostridia bacterium
CTATAAAATCATAACAATCATAACAATCATAACAAACAATCATAACAATCATAACAATCATAACAAACAATCATAACAAACAAACAAACAAACAAACAAACAAACAAACAAACAAACAAACTCTATTTGTACTTTTGAGAATTAGAAATTGCTTTGAGGTCGGCTTCGGCGTGAATCCGCGCTAAACATTTTTTAACAATCTTATATAGTTCTTCGCCCTTTGTGTAGTCAGCGGGAGCAAAATAGTCAATCCTTCCGTCTTGCATCAATGATAGCACCTTGCCCTGCTCTTTGTCTTCGGGATTGTAAACACCGATAGCAAAACCGCCTTTTTCTTGCGTAACGCTCATAGAAGGAATATCGGTTTCGCTGTCGCCGATAAAAATAAGGTTTTCAAAGCGCACACGGCGGTCTTCCCTGCGGATAAAGGTGTTAATTCGCTCATCATTTTCTGATAAATAGCCTTTGTTTATGCGATATAAAATTTGTGTTTTCATAATATCGTTGACCACTTGTTTTGGCCAAATTGCTTCTCCGTTTTCACCATAAAAGTAACTTGAGGCGTAAATATGTTGAAATTTGTCCGCGATAGGCGTTCCCTCAATCATTTCCTTAAGGCCTGATGAAATTATGTAATGTTCGGTTTTTAGTCCTATGCTCGCCGCATAAATATTGATATTATCAAACCAAGTGTCAAGTCCCTTAAACAATTCGATTTTTTCGCCTTGCTCGCGCAAACTTGCCGCAGTAATAGGAAAACCTTTATTCTTTGAAACAGAAAACATAGTGAAAAGTGCGGCTAGAATTTTGTCCATTGCTAGTTCTTTGTGGTAGTTGTTTGCAAGCGTCCAAAAATCCTCCGAAGAATATCCAAGGCTAGGTATAAACGCGTATTCCTGCATATCGCGTGGAGAAAGCGTTTTATCGAAATCGTAGCAAATTGCCACAATAGTTTCGTTATTTGTAAAATTTTCCATAGATTTCCCCTATAATTAAGTAATAACAATAAAAAAACAAACAAAGTTACAAATTGTGTGATTTTTAGATTTACGGTTTTACAACAACAAATTAACTAAGATAAAGCAAATATTTTGACAACTCGGTTTTTGCTAAATTTAGGTTGTGGGAGCGGAAATTTCCACATTCAATTTTTTTATTTCCAGGGATTGTATTCATCGTGAGAGCAGTTTCAATCGCATATTTTACAAGAGTTTTAGCCTCTGCAAGCTCCACTGTGCGAAACAACACATAAAACCCCGTACGACAGCCCATAGGACCAAAATAAATAACGTTCTCTTTTTTGCTACCGTTACGCAAAGCCGTTGCAAGCAAATGTTCTATTGTGTGCATAGCCGAAGCGGAGAGGTAGTCGCCGTTGTTTGGCTTTTTGAAGCGCATATCGTAGGTAAAAATGTCACCGTCTTCTCTTGACAGGTAAAAACCCTCGTTTAATATGTTATGATTAACGGCAAACGAAGCGATTTTAAGCATAAATATTTTCCATAATTGTGGACAAAACCATTTCAACCGTCGAAACCTTGCGGTTTATATAGTTATAATAGTCCTGTGGTGCGTTTTCGTCTGCGCCGTCTGAAACGAGTTTAATAGAGGCAACATGAACGGAGTTGCGCAGCGCCGTTATTGCAATTCCCGCAAGCTCCATATCGCATACGGATGCGTTATATTTAGTTGACAAAAATTCTTTATGTTTGGAATCTGTTATAAACATATCTCCGCTTGCAAGCGTAACGACAGGAAGTGGAGAGGTAAGAAAGTGGTTAATGTTGTCGCGTGTGGATTGTGTAAGCTCAAAAAACACGGATGACCTGCCGTCATACTGCCCGGGTTCTACATTATCAATTTTTGATAAATCGTATTGATGATGTACAACCTTGTCAATAA
Organism: Clostridia bacterium; assembly: GCA_035270865.1. Taxonomy (GTDB): domain Bacteria; phylum Bacillota; class Clostridia; order Christensenellales; family CAG-917; genus STD2-102. The sequence goes on from DATESK010000215.1 coordinate 1,903, forward strand.
GAACTAAATCTCCCGCTTTAACATTGTGCGAAAGGCTGCCGACAAAACCGTAATTTATTATATAGTCAACCTTATAGCGGTCAATGACAAATTGAGTAGCCGAAGCCGCCAAAATCTCACCTATTCCGCACCTAACTAGATAAATATATATATTTCTGTGAACAAAAATACGAATATGCATACCTGCACAATTTTCTTCACCGACGACTTGTCCTAACCATTGGCAAAGAGGCAGAGATTCGTTTTCTGTGGCAGTAATCAGCGCAATTTTCATAAAGACCCCTAATTTATTTGTTTTGATAATTAAAGCACCTTATTATAACACTTTCGAAAACAAGTTTCAAGAAAATATGATTATAAATCATATTGAATATATTTTATGACGCGATTGCGCGCCCCAATAGCGGTAGAATAAGGCAATTTGCAAAGTGAAACATTTGAAAAAATATAACTTTAACACAGCCCGACAATACATAAGCATTTGTATATTGATTGCCAAAACCAAGTGAAAATGCTATCATTTTCTAACAAAGTATGAAAACGGTAAAACTTCAAAGTATAAAAGGAAAGTAAAATGACCGAAAAAGATATAAAAGCGACCGAAATAAATAATAATGATAAAACCGCAGACGTTGAAATGCAGTTTTTGGTAAAAGAAGCAGAAAAAAGCGGAATTGTCTTATCCCACAAACAATGTTTACTCTTTGAACAATTTTATAGTTTGGTTGTTGAAAAAAACAAAGTTATGAATTTGACCTCAATAACGGAACGCAAGGACTTTTTTATCAAGCACTTAATTGACAGTATCCTGCCCCAAAAATTTATAAATCACAGCGCAAGCGTACTAGACCTCGGTTGTGGTGGCGGGTTTCCCTCAATTCCTCTAAAAATCGTGCGTCCCGACCTAAAAATAACGGCTATGGACGCAACGAACAAAAAGGTTGAGTTTGTCAATGAAGCAATCTTAGCGTTGGGACTAGAAAATTGCGTAGCGGTTACCGCAAGAGCGGAAGAAGCGGGACAGGGAAAATTAAGAAGTAGTTTTGATGCGGTGGTTTCTAGAGCTGTCGCTAATATGTCGCAACTTATGGAACTTGCGCTTCCCCTTGTAAAGGTTGGAGGAATTTTTTTAGCATACAAAACGGAAGCAAAAGAGGTTGAAAATATTGAAAACGCAACACAAATTCTAGGTTCCGTTTTGGAGAGTGTAGAGCCTGCAACTCTTCCCAACGGCGATAGCAGATGTTTTTTCTTATTTAGGAAAAAAGCCGAAATTAACGAGAAATATCCACGAAATTTTGGACAAATTAAGAAAAAACCCCTTTAATTTCAAAAAATCTTGGTTTTTTAAGCAAATCTTGAAGAGTTAATAAACAGTTTTCTATTGTGAAACACGCCTTTTGATGTTATAATTTACAATAGCATTTACCAAGGGAAATCTAGAATGACAGCAAAGACTAAAATAATAACATTTTCAAATCAAAAAGGCGGAGTGGGTAAAACCACAACTTGTATAAATCTCGCGGCTTATCTTGCAAATGACGGAAAAAGTGTGTTGGTTATAGATATGGACCCTCAAGGCAACGCGTCAAGCGGACTTGGTTTTGAGGGCAGAAACAGCGCGAAATCGCTTTATAAAGTCCTATGCGGCAATATGAGTGTAAAAGAAGCGGTGTTTCAAACAGCAATTCCCTCGCTCAAACTTTTGCCCTCAACGATGGATTTAGCAGGCGCAGAAATTGAACTTGCGCAAGTGGTGATTGGCAGAGAGCGCGTGCTTGATGAAAAACTTGCGGAAATCAAAGATGTTTTTGACTACATAATGATTGATTGTCCGCCCTCGCTCGGACTCTTGACAGTCAATGCGCTGGCAGCTTCAAACAGCGTGCTTGTGCCTATACAATGCGAATACTATGCGCTTGAGGGACTGTCGCAGATGATGAACACGGTGCGACTGGTGAAAAAGTTCTTAAATCCGTCACTTGAAGTTGAAGGCGTAGTGCTAACTCTCTATGACGGCCGTGCGAAGTTATCCACTCAAGTTGCGGATGAAATAATCAAATTCTTTGGCGATAAAGTTTTCAAAACTAAAATTCCGCGCAATGTTAGACTGGCAGAAGCTCCAAGTTATGGCAAGCCTATTGTGCTTTATGACAAAGCTTGCGCAGGAGCAAAGGCATACGGCGCATTAAAGTGCGAGTTCTTAAAAAGGGTAAAATAAAGAAAGAAAAAGAAAAAAATTGAAAATAAGAAAAATTTAGAAATCTAAAAAAATCAAAAAACAATGAAATTTCAGAAAAAATAATGGAAATATCTAAAAAAATAACGAAAAAAATTAAAAAATCATAAAAAAGTTGTAGCTTTTATGAAAAAACACTAAAAAACAAAGTTTTGACAAAACACAGAAAAATGTGTTTTCAGGTTACAAAAAGAGGTGGCAAGGTATGGCAGCATCAAGAGGATTAGGGAAAGGATTTTCGGCATTATTCAATGACTTTGAAGAAAATAAGCCGGTCGAAATTGACGGGAGCGTTGCGCAAATAGATATAACCGCAATAGACCGCAATACAGAGCAGGCGCGAAAATCATTTGACGAAGATTCTTTGCATGAAATGGCGTCTTCAATGGAACTGCACGGCGTACTTCAACCGCTTTTGCTCAAACCGCAAGCGGAAGGAAGATATTTAATTATAGCAGGTGAGCGCAGATTCCGCGCCGCGCTTATGGCGGGGCTTAAAGTCGTGCCTGCAATCATCAAGGATTTACCGATACAGCAAGTAAAAGAAATATCTCTTATTGAAAACTTGCAACGCGAGGACTTAAACGCAATAGAAGCGGCGGAAGGCATAAAAGAGCTTATGGAAAACCATGCGCTTAGGCAGGAGGATGTTGCGGCAAGACTGGGCAAAAGCAGAAGCTATGTTGCAAACACAATGCGGCTTTTAGGTCTACCCGAAGAAGTTTTGGATATGGTGCGGCAGGGTAAACTATCCAGCGGACACGCCCGCGCGATGATAACAATTGACGATGCGGATTATCTTCTAAACCTTGCAAAACAAACGGTGCAGTATAAATTGACGGTGCGCGAGGTTGAAGAACGCGCAAGACTGTATTTTGTCCGTAAAGGAATTCCCAAAGGTCCGAGAAAAACCGAGCAGGCGAGTTTAGAGCTTAAAGAAATGGTGAGCGATATGAAACGCATATTTGGAACGCGCGTTAAACTTGCGGGCAACGACAATAAGGGTCGTTTCATAATAGATTATTTTAGCGCTGACGATTTAGAGCGCATTTATCAACTGATACAAATTTTGAAGTTGAATGATAAACTGTAATAAAAC
>DATESK010000216.1:0-3271 GCA_035270865.1 Clostridia bacterium
ATATAGTACTATATATAGTATAATCAAAATTCCAAATTAAGCTTGCGCCCTATCATAAATAATCATTTCTATATTTAATAATAATTTTATTTTACAAATCATTTTCTTTTGCTAACAAATAAGATTGCACTATAATCCACAAATCATTTTCTTTGGCAAAATAAATTAAGTTGCGCACTATTATATAAACAAACTAAACTGCTTTTTTATTTAACTCAATTTAGTTTCAGCATTTTGCTATTTTATTACTCCCCCGCCAAGGCAATATTTATCGGTATATAACACCGCATATTGTCCACCCGCGATAGCCCTTTGCGGTTTTTCAAAATCCAAATGAACAGACATCACTTTTCCGTTTTCACGGTTTGCCGAAGTTTTGTTTCCGCCCTCGAAAATTATCGTTGCACGCACCTTTTGCAAAGGTTGGCGGTGTCGTATTCTTGCGAAACAATCAAAAACATTTTCCGTTGGAATATCCGTAATAAAATTAAATTCCTCTGTGTAAAGCTCGCTTGAAAACAAAATACTATCTTCACCTTGCGAAACTATAAGTTGATTCTTTTCAAGGTTTTTTCCTAAAACAAACCACGCTTCGCCAACGGGATTTCCGCCTATTCCCAGTCCTCGCCGTTGTCCTATGGTGTAGTAAAAAACGCCCTTGTGCCGTCCTACCACTCTGCCGTCTTGAGTTACGATATCGCCGTCACGCATAGGAATGTATTGCGCTAAAAATTCTCTAAATTTTCTCTCACCGATAAAGCAAATGCCCGTGCTGTCCTTTTTTTCGGCAACAGATAAATTATGCAGTTTGGCATAATCACGAACCTCATTCTTTACCATATCACCCACGGGAAACATCACATCTTGCAGTTGTGCCGAAGTCAGCTGATTTAAGAAATAAGTTTGGTCTTTGTTTTCATCCGCAGCCCTAACCATATAATTTTTGCCGTCTTTCTGTTCAACACGCGCATAATGTCCTGTCGCAATAAAGTCCGCGCCCATTTCTTTTGCAAACTGTTTGAACGCATCAAATTTAATTTCGCTATTGCACAGCACATCGGGATTAGGAGTTCTTCCTCTCTTGTATTCTTCCACAAACAGTTTGAACACTTTGTCCATATACTGCTTTGAAAAATCCACAGAATAGTAGGGAATTCCAATATCTGCGCAAACTTTTTTCACATCGTAAAAATCTTGTTCGCCCGTACAACAGCCGCTATTGTCGGTTTCTTTCCAGTTGGACATATAAAGTCCTACCACATCAAAACCGCGCTCTTTCAATAAGAGTGCAGAAACCGCGCTATCCACGCCACCTGACATACCAACAACTACTCTTTTCACTTTTCCTCTAGTTATCTACAAACAATTACTCATACAAACTCTCAGGGTATCTGTCGCCGTTATCTGCCAAAATTGCAACAATCTTTCCCCTTTCTTTTTCCCTCAATAATTCCGCCGCCGCCAAAACTGCGCCTGAAGATATTCCTACCTTGAGGTTTGATGTGCGGTAAAACCACTTCGTATATTCAAATGCATCCTCGTCCGAAATATCAATTATGTTGTCAAGTTTAGATTTGTCCACGAGTTTTGGCACAAAGTTAGCACCTATTCCTTGAATTCCGTGGCTTCCCGAGATGCCTTGCGTAAGCAAAGGACTTTTCAGCGGTTCCACTCCGCAAACCTTACAGTTTAGACCGTACTGCTTAATATATTTGGCAAAGCCCATAGTCGTGCCACCGCTTCCGATTCCCGCAACAATCCATTTCGTTTCAGGAAGTTGCGAAAACACCTCGGGCGCGGTTGTGGAAAAGTGCGCATCCATATTATCTGCATTTTCAAACTGCCTAATCATAAATCCATTTAGTTCGCGCTCCAACTGTTCGGCTTTTTGAGTCGCGCCTTTCATACCTTCGGCGGCAGGTGTAAGCACCAGTTTCGCGCCATAGTCTTCAAGTATCTTTCTGCGCTCTAAACTCATACTTTCAGGCATAGTTAAAACTACTTTCATTCCTAGTTCCCTTGCGCAGTACGCAAGCCCAATTCCCGTGTTTCCGCTTGTGGATTCGATTATCACGGTGTCTTTGGTAATTTTACTATTATAATAGGCGTTTTTAAGCATAAACAAAGCCGCCCTATCCTTTATACTTCCCGCGGGATTTGTACCTTCAATTTTAGCAAAAACGCCCGCAATGTTCGTTTCGACAAGGGGCGTATTTCCAATTTTTTTGCTTAGTTTTTCAAAATCCATACTACTCCGTCCTTATTCCTTATAATTTTTTGAAATCACTGTTTTATCAAGATATTTTGTTTCCACTATCACATTACCGCACTTTTCTCTTGCGCTGTCAAATTGCTTTTGATTGCGGATTGTCCAACCTAATATAGGTATCCCTTGCCCGCTGAAACGCTTTGTTGTCGATGAGGGAATATGGTTAATGTTGTAATTAAGAAAATCAGGCTTAATTCTGTCGAAATAGGCGACTTTATTTAACCAATAACCGTAAAATCCAATTAAACCAACTTTGTGGTAATTCATACCGATAAGCCCGACGGGATATTCGCTATGTTCTCTTATGTATGTAATCGCGCGCTGAGAAAAACCTTGAATTGCAACTTTACCTTTGTAGCCCTCAAGCAGCTTTAGCAATTCAACACATAGCTTTTTGTAGGATACCATAACTTTTAGTTCGATAAGCAAGCCCGTTTTGCCTGCAACCAAATCTAATACTTCCTTTAGTGTAGGAATTTTCTCATCGCCGTCGCCTTTAAGCCGCAATTTTTTGACGCTACTTAAAGTATGGTGCACAATCATTCCCGCTTTTCCCGTCATCCTTAGTGTGTCAAAATCGTGAAAAACAACAATAGTGCCGTCTTTTAAGCAATGCACATCAAGTTCAATGACTAAACCCGCGTTCACCGCTTCTTTGAATGCTGTCAAAGAATTTTCGGGGATGTCATCAAAGCGCACACCTCTGTGCGCAATTGGTTTTTCAAAAAGCCAAGTTATATTTTCATTCATAATTTACACTTTACCACAATTTACGCACTTTGTAAATACCAGCGAACGGAAATGTATATCAAATATTTCAAGCAAATTTGCGTTTTATAATTAGATTTTTTAGGTATCTTAAAGGTAAATTTCTTTATAATTATTTTTGCAACAATCGTTTGAATGAACGGCAATTAGATATAAGAATAAAAATAGTGGACAAACGGCATTAAAAAAGCTAATATATACTCACTTGCGCCCGTAGCTCAGCTGGATAGAGTG
>DATESK010000217.1:0-4327 GCA_035270865.1 Clostridia bacterium
GAGAGAAAATATGTTGTGGTTCAGAACACCTCAAAAAATCTATATAAAAAAAGGCTGCCTGCCGGTTGCCCTTGATGAATTAAAAACAGTAATGGGCAAGAAAAAAGCCTTTATCGTAACCGATAGTTTCCTATATAACAACGGCTACACAAAGGCTATCACAAACAAACTTGATGAAATGGGAATTGTGCACACCACCTTTTTTGATGTTGCACCCGATCCCACCCTTGCGTGCGCAAAGGCTGGTGCTGAACAAATGAGAATATTCCAACCAGACTGCATTATCGCGCTAGGCGGTGGTTCTGCTATGGATGCAGGAAAGATTATGTGGGTAATGTATGAGCATCCTGAAGCCGACTTTATGGATATGGCAATGCGCTTTGTGGATATAAGAAAGCGTGTATACACTTTCCCGAAGATGGGCGAAAAAGCATATTTCATCGCCATCCCGACTTCTGCTGGAACGGGTTCGGAAGTAACACCTTTTGCCGTTATCACCGATGAACAAAGCGGTGTAAAGTATCCGCTAGCCGATTATGAACTGTTGCCGAATATGGCAATTATTGATGCCGACTTCCATATGTCCGCGCCTAAGGGATTGACGGCTGCATCAGGTATTGACGCAGTTACTCATGCGCTCGAGGCATATGCTGCGGTACTAGCAACAGATTATACCGATGGTTTAGCCCTCAAGGCTCTAAAGGTAATTTTTGAATATCTGCCCCGTGCCTATGATAACGGACAGACCGATGTTTTAGCGCGTGAAAAAATGGCGAATGCAGCAACAATAGCAGGTATGGCTTTTGCAAATGCTTTCCTAGGTGTTTGCCATTCTATGGCACATAAATTAGGCGCATTTCATCATCTTCCGCACGGCGTTGCCAATGCGCTTATGATTGAAGAAGTCATTCGCTTTAACGCATCCGAAACTCCCGCAAAAATGGGTACTTTCTCGCAGTATGATCATCCGCATACACTAGCTCGCTATGCCGAGGTTGCTGACTATCTCGGAATCAAAGGCAAGACTAACGAAGAAAAGTTGGAAGGTCTTATCAAAGCAATAAATGAATTGAAAGAGCGCGTTGGCATTAAGAAAACCATTAAGGATTACAATGTTGATGAACAAAACTTCCTTGACAGGCTCGACGATATGACGGAACAAGCGTTTGATGACCAATGCACAGGAGCTAATCCCCGTTATCCGCTTATGAGCGAAATCAAGCAAATGTATCTCAACACTTACTACGGCAAGCATTTTGTTGAAAACGAAATGCCCAACCAAATCAACAATACAAAGAAAATATAAGGAGTAAAGTTATGAACTTAGATAAAATAATCTCAGTTAGAAAAAACAAAACTATTTACCAAGACGGCGAACGCTGTCTAAAAGTATTTGCCGAAGGCTACTCCAAAGCCGATGTTTTGAACGAGGCACTTAATCAGGCGCGGGTAGAGGAAACAGGACTAAACATTCCAAAAATTTTCGAAGTTACGATGATTGATTCAAAATGGGCGATTGTATCCGAATTCATAAAAGGTAAAACGCTTGACCAACTTATGCAGGAAAACCCACAGAAGATGGACGAGTATTTTGATTTGTTTGTAAATCTAGAACTTGAAATGCACGAAAAAAAATGTCCCCTGTTAACTAAACTAAAGGACAAAATGAGTCGTAAAATCAGCCTTACAGACTTTTCCGCAACCGTTCGATATGATTTACACACACGCCTTGAGGGTATGCCTAAACATAACAAGGTTTGCCACGGCGACTTTAACCCCTCCAACATTATTATCGCTGACAACGGCACACCATACATCATCGATTGGTCGCACGCAACACAAGGTAATGCATCAGCCGAGGCCGCGCGCACTTATCTTTTGTTTTGCCTAAATGGCGATGCGGAGGGCGCTAATAAGTATTTGGATTTATTCTGCAAGAAAAGCGATACTGCAAAGCAATATGTTCAAAAGTGGATGCCTATTGTCGCCGCTTCTCAGTCCGTCAAGGGCAATGCGGAAGAACGGGAATTCCTCCGCTCATGGGTAAATGTAGTAGATTACGAGTAGAAAAAAACCTAGGCGATACTCGCAGTTTTAATGTAGTAGAAATGGATATCTTGTTAGTTTGCAGATGTAGTACGAATATTGAAAGTACTTGCTCGTTTGTAAATTTAAAAATTTGATTTAACTTTTTAATTACTATCTTGATTTCGCGGTATTTCGCTCGGCAATCCGTCGTGCTTAATGCAAAAACCTAAACTTAAAGTTTAAGCTTGCGTGAAATCAAGATAGTTTTTATTTTTGTGTTATTTTTTCAATTCTTTTTGTTTCGGTTTTTTTATTATTTTATTTAGTTTTGTTCTATTCTATTTTTTTGAACAATCAAGCTAAATTCTATTTTTCGTATTTTTTGCACGCGGCAATACCGCTATAAACCAAGCACCAATCTAGTTGAATTTTTGCACGCGATAATAAAATCTAATCAACTTAAATTCTCTTTTTAAATGTTTTAAATGTGGCAATTCCACTATCAATCAAATATCCAAATACGATTGTAGCCGAAACGGCATAAATGAAAATTTTGCCTGATAGAATTGTGCTTATATTTTCAGTTTGCCCGCCCCCTATATTTGCTAAAAATGAGATAAATTCTCCGCTGAATATCGGCTTGTAGAGCAACAAAAATATAGATCCCGCAACCATTAGTAAATTTGTTACAATCACCGTCACGAACACGGCGATATTCCATTTTCTAGATACAATTTTTATCGTTTCTTTAATTATTTGCAACACGGCGAATATTGGAATAATATATAGGCATATACGCAAAAACTCGCTATCGAAAATATTGCTTACTTCATATTCAGAAATTTTAATCCAAACAAATCTGTCAAATACATTTGTTGCCACCAAAATTGCTAAGACTGAAAAAATTATTGTCAATGCTATACTTATAATGGAGTCAGTCAATGGTATGGTTTTATATTTTTCTTTGGGAATTTCTTTCAGATTGTCAACGCTCCAAACAGACTCACTTTTTTGATTGTTTGTGTTGACACGCTCGGCAATAACAAAGCCGATAGTTATAAACACCGCTGAAACAAATCCCGCGGATATTCCTGTCGATAAAGTGCTTGTGATAACCTCTTCAATTAAATTTTCTATCTCTTGATAATTTGCGCTCAATGATTCTACAAGTCCGACTATAAAACCCACTACTGCCGCAAAAATTATAATAATCGGCACAAAAAGTTTTAATGAATTGATATATTGATTGTAATAAGCCGGCGATATAAGATATTTTGGGTTTTGCCTGAATTTTTCCGCTAGCTTTTCTGGTGAGCCGAGTTTTTCAAGAACGCTTTTAATTTCGTTTTCCGATGGATTTTCAGGCAACATATCGTATATATTCGCCTCAAGTTCACGCCCTACTTCAGCCCTTTCGCTTTCAGGAAGCTGTTTTTTTACTTCATAAACATACATTTCAATTAAGTTTTTCATTCTTCAATCTCCCGCATATACCATCAATATTTTTTTGCATACTTTTCCATTCCCCCAAAAGCCTATTGAACATCTCTTTACCATCATCATTAAGTGAATAATACTTCCTCGGACGGTTTTCTGTTGTATCCCATTTGCTAGTTAGAATTCCTTGACTCTCCAGACGGCGCAATAACGGGTATAAAGTGTTTGCCTCTATAGAAATCTCATTTTGTTGCAACTCCTGCAAAAGTTCATAACCATAAAAAGACTTATGCAGACACCCAAGTACAGCTAAGGTCAAACTTCCGCGCCTTAGTTCCACAACAAAATTATTAAACATTTCGTTATCAATCATAAGTTACACACCTCGTTACTATTTATACAATTCATTGTCATTTATACACTTCATTTACACTTAATGCCATTTACATCTTATTGTCATTTATACACTATTATACTGTGTAGCGCACAATATTGTCAAATAAAAATTATATTAAATTTCAACATTCATTTATGCTAAACTTTTTTGCTGCTTTTCCTATCAAACAAAATCGCTCCCCGTGTGGGGAGCGACGCTAAGACTGTTGCTAAAGGTGCGGTTCGGTCGGATTTCAATCCACGCTCCCCGTGTGGGGAGCGACACAAGAAAATGGAATGACACACGCACACCGAAAATTTCAATCCACGCTCCCCGTGTGGGAAGCGACTTACACCGTACAAGGAGCGTAAAAAATGAAATTAATTTCAATCCACGCTCCCCGTGTGGGGAGCGACTATCCATAAGCGATTCGTATTCCGGTTGGATGATATTTCAATCCACGCTCCCCGTGTGGGGAGCGACATG
>DATESK010000218.1:0-5889 GCA_035270865.1 Clostridia bacterium
CAGATATTGAAATTTTCAGAATATGCCTTTAACAAATCACACGCTGCGGCATACGCGGTTTTGTCCTATCGCACGGCATTCTTAAAATGCTATTATCCTTTGCATTTTTTAGTTGCTGTTATGAATAACCGCTTAACAAAATCAGACGACTTAAAGCACTATATGGGTTATATGAAGCAGAAGGCGGTTGTATTTTTGTCACCCGACATTAACCGCTCCCAACAGAGTTTCACAATTGAGAACGATTGCGTTAGATTTGGACTTATGGGAATTAAAAATGTAGGTTTCACAGCTATTGACGAAATAATTTTAGAACGCGAGAAAAACGGAAACTACCACGATATGCGCGATTTCGCCTCAAGAAATTCCTTTGTCAATAAGCGTATGCTTGAAAATCTAATAAAGGGTGGAGCTTTCGACTGTTTTGGACAAACAAGGGCGACAATGCTAGCATCATATTCCAAAATTATTGAAGTTGTAGCGGCAGAGCGCAAGCATAAAGACACCGAACAGTTAAGTTTCTTTGATAGCGGTTTGATTGAAGACATACCCGTTACTTATGATATTCTGCCCGAGTACGACAAGAAAAAGTTTTTGGCATTTGAAAAGGAAGTATTGGGAATGTATATCTCAGGTCATCCGCTTGAAGAATACCGCGGAGAGCTGTCAAAATATTCGTTTGACACCTCGATGATTTTTGTAAAGCCCGATGAGATTGCATTCGATGAGGATGACGCGCAAGTAGAACCCGAAATAATTGATGAGGAGAGTGAGGAAAAAATTGCGCTTAATATGGATTACGCTAATCAATTTGTTAAATTTGGGGGGATATTTACCCAAATAGAAAAAAAGATTTCTAAGGCTAGAACGCAGTCTTTTTATGTAGGACAAATTGAAGACTTAGCGGGTACACTTAACTTTTCTATCTTTTCTCCCAACTGTGATAAGTATGCCGAATTTTTGCAGATGGAAAATCCCGTTGAGGTTGAAGGTAAACTTGACTTAAGAGATAGTGACGAGCCAAAGATTGTACTCAACAAAATATCGAATTTGCTTAAATCCTCAGAGGCTAAAAAAACGAATTTTGGTGATATTTTGTGGGTAAGGCTAGAGGATAAAAATCAAAAAAGCCTTGTTGAAAGTGTTTTATCAACTTTTCCTGGAAATACTATTGTAAAGGCGCAAATAGTTGTGAAAAACGGATTGCACGACCGCGTGGAACAGTTTAATTCGGTTGTGGACATATCGTCAGATGAGTTAATGTTTAGACTCCGCAATATCTTGGGAGAGAAAAATATTAAAATTGTTCCTAAAAAAGTTTAGTTGTTTTTGCTTGCGTAGTTCCAAAATCTAAACCGTACTTATGCAAAAATAAAACAAATTGATTAAGGGAGTATGCAATATTTATTTGTTATGATATAATTATTACTGTTCAATAAATTGAACTGCAAATATTAAATTAAGAATTTTGAGGTATAGATAGATGAAAAAAATTGCTGTTATGACAAGTGGCGGTGACGCTCCGGGAATGAATGCTTGCTTGCGCGCCGTTGTTCGATACGGTATTTACCGCGAGTACAAAATATATGGAATTGAGCGCGGATATGCAGGTCTAATAAAGGGCGACATTTTCCAAATGTATCCGAGAAGCGTTTCGGATATAATTCAAAGGGGCGGCACAATTCTAAAAACTGCCAGAAGCACAGAGTTTAAGGAAGCGGAAGTGCGCGCAGAAGCAATAGAAAACCTGAGAAGTCGAGATATTGATAACCTAGTGGTAATCGGTGGCGACGGGTCTTTTAGGGGAGCGCTTGCTCTTCATCAAGAATTTGGAATAAACGTTATAGGAATTCCAGGAACGATTGACAATGATTTGGGTTACACCGACTTTTCGCTGGGCTTTGATACCGCCGTCAACACCGTACTTGGCGCTATAAACAATTTAAGAGATACAAACGCATCGCACGAGAGAGTCAGCATCGTGGAAGTTATGGGCAGAAATTGCGGAGATATTGCGCTTTACGCAGGACTTGCGGGCGGTTGCGAATATGTGCTTGTTCCCGAAATCAAAGCGGATTTTAGAGAGGTTGCGGAAAAAGTTATCACAAGTGCAAAACGCGGTAAGACATCAAATATGATTGTATTTGCCGAGGGTGCGGGCGACAAAGCGGAGCTTATGCGCACTATAAAAGAAATAACCGGCCGCACACCGACACTAACCACTCTTGGACATATTCAACGCGGAGGCGCACCGTCAATGGTTGACAGAGTGCTTGCCGCAAAATTTGCAACTCAAGCTGTCGACTTGCTTTGCAAAGGCGAAGGCGCTAAAGCAGTTGGCATAAAAGACAACAAAATTTTCGGCATTGAACTTGAAAATGCTTTAACAGTAAAAAAAGAAATAGATAAAAACTTATACAAAGCGGCTCAACTATTGAGCTTATAGGAGGAACTTATGAAAAACTTGAAAGGCGCATGTATGTTCGGTCAATCCGGCGGCCCGACATCAGTCATCAATTCCAGCGCGGCGGGAGTGTTCATTGAAGCACTAAAGCAAGAGTATATCACCGCAGTTTACGGCGCGGCACATGGTATCCGCGGTATACTTGAAGAAAAGTTCTACGACATATCCAAAGAAGATATGAAAGAACTCGAACTTTTGAAGTATACCCCATCATCCGCACTAGGCTCAGTCCGCTACAAACTTAAGGATATTAAGGTTGATGACACCGATTATAAACGGCTTTTGGAAGTGTTTAAGAAGTACAATATCCGCTATTTTTTCTATAACGGCGGAAATGACAGTATGGACACCTGCAACAAAATCTCGAAGTTTATGAAAAGCTCGGGCTGGGATTGCAATGTTATCGGTGTGCCAAAAACTATCGATAATGACCTTTACGGCACGGACCATTGCCCTGGGTACGGTTCGGCTGCAAAATACATAGCAACGACACTTATGGAAATCAATTTGGATGCCAAAGTTTACGACACGGGCTTAGTCGCAGTTGTTGAAATTATGGGCAGGAATGCGGGCTGGCTTACCGCCGCTGCAGCACTTGCGGGCGTAAAGGGATTAGGAGCCGACCTTATTTACCTTCCCGAAACCCCGTTTGAAATGGATAAATTCTTGTCCGATGTCAAAAATGTATGCGCCAAAAATAACAATAAATGTATAGCTTGCGTATCTGAAGGCATTAAGAATCCTGAAGGTAAATATGTCGGGGAGTTCTCCGCTTCATCTACCGATTTATTCGGACACGCTCAACTTGGCGGCATAGCATCCATACTTGCAAGCGCAGTCAATGAAGAACTCGGAATCAAAACCCGCGCTATTGAATTCAGCCTTATGCAGCGTTGTGGCGCGCATCTAGCGTCAAAAACTGATGTGGACGAAGCATTTATGGCAGGCTCATCTGCGGTTAAGTTTGCGTGCGAAGGTGAAACAGATAAACTAGTGATTTTTAAGTGCGATAGAACAAACGGCTACAAATGTGAATTCGTACTTATGCCACTTGAACTTGCCGCTAACACCGAAAAGAAAATTCCAGCCGAATGGATAACAAATAACGGAACGGGATTGTCGCAAGAGTTTATCGACTATGCTCTTCCACTAATTCAAGGCGATGCCAAAGCTCCACTTGAGGACGGTTTGCCACGGTTTGCAAAACTGAAAAAGGTATTTGCCAAAATTTAGTTTGAGTTTGAATGCCGCTTAGAAATTATATGACTCGAATTTAGCATTGTTGCGATTGTAACAATTTGAGTTGCTACAATCGCAAGTATTTTAGCTTGTATTGTTGCAACCATAATGATTTTAGTTTGTATTGTTGCAATCGCAATTTTGAATAAAGACATTTAGTTTAATTTCAAATTTGAGATCATATCCATAAAAATCTCAAAATCACTTGCAATATTTGGTGCATTTAAGTATAATAATTAAGGCTTTGACTGGGTATAGCGCAGTTTGGTAGCGCGCTTGAATGGGGTTCAAGAGGCCGGAAGTTCGAATCTTCTTACCCAGACCACTAAGACACAATACGGAATACCCTGTTGTGTCTTTTTTATTTTCGTTGTAATATAGAATTGTCGAACAAAAACTTGCCGAGTTTGATTTGTCGAAATTTGCATCGCAATATAAAATGGAAAACGAATAATAATATATGTAAATTGTTATAAACAATGGCAATACAAACCGCAAAAAATAAAGCAAAACAATAATAAAACGAAATCATAGTAGTTGTAAGAATCTCAAGAAACGCTAAACTATCAAAGTAATACAATATAAGAAATTTGTAAAGAATGTCAAGCAAAACGCAAAAACAAAGTAAAGGTTAAGAATGAAAAAAGATGATATTTTAATAGTTGAAATTATTGATATGGGCGCAAGCGGCGAGGGGGTCGCAAAAGTTGACGGCGTCCCTGTGTTTGTGCCCTTTGCAATTATGGGTGAAACAGTCAAAATCCAACTAAATTACTGCAAGAAAGAATATGCGTTTGCTGACATAATTGAGGTTTTATCATCATCAAATGAGCGTATTAACCCTCGTTGCGTGCATTTCGGTAAATGTGGCGGTTGCGATTTGCAACATATAAACTATGCAAAACAGCTTGAAATTAAACGCGCAAATTTAATAAATAATCTCCGCAAAATCGCGGGCATAAATCCAAATGTTAATGAAGTAATCTTTGATAAAGAGTGGGAGTACCGCAATAAACTTTCATTGCCTTTTGGTCTTCAAAACGGCAAAGTTGCGGTAGGTTTTTTTGAAAAAAATTCGCATACTATCGTGCCTATGAAAGAATGCCCTTTGCACGGAGAGTGGGCAATCAATTTGATTGACTGCGTAACCTCGTGGGCAAATGAGGCAAAACTTTCCGTCTATGACGAGCGCACGCAAAAAGGATTTTTGCGCCATGCGGTTGCTAGAATGTTGGATACGCTTTCGCTCACAATTGTGGGAAACAGCAAAGTTTTGCCGGCAGTCGATTTGCTTGTGTCAAAACTTAAAGCAAAGTTTGACAATTTTGAAGTCTATTTTTCTTCCAATACAAAAAACACAAATGTAATATTTGGTGAAACCGCAAAGCTGGTTTATGGCATTCCGCAAAAACAAACATTGGGTGAGCTGAAAGCGCAAATTTCCCCTCTTTCGTTTCTCCAAGTCAACAACGCTATCCGCGACAAAATTTATGAAAAGGTGTGTCTTGAAATTGAACGGAATTCCAAACAATCCGCAAGCGAAGAAAACCAAGTTTCAACCGAATTTTCCGAAAACCAACCATACAATAATAAGTCAATCCAAATCGTTGAACTCTATTCGGGTGTGGGAATTTTGACCGCCGAACTTGCCTTGCGTATGCCGAACGCTAAAATAAACGCCGTCGAAATCGTCCCCGAAGCTGTTGCGGACGCTGATAAACTTATGGCAGAAAAAAATCTATTCGACCGTGTAACCAATATTTGCGCCGATGCCTCGGAAGCTTTACAAAAACTTTTTTGTTCAAACAAAAATGGTAATAATTCAAGTATGACCGTGATTTTAGATCCACCACGCAAAGGTTGCGATTCTGTTGTGCTTGATGCAATATTGAAATTTGCGCCCGCGCAAATAATTTACATTTCGTGCAACTCCGCAACTCTTGCCCGTGACCTCAAAATCCTCGCGCCTGACTATCTCCCCACCTCAATAATTCCGTTTGATATGTTTCCCCAAACAAAACATCTTGAAACACTAGTATGTCTTAAAAAGCAGGTGTAATTAAGACATATTTTTGCTTATTTTCATATCAAAATGTATCATGAGATAAGTCAAATAAGCATTAAGGAAACATATGGTTTTCATAAAATAAATCATTATGTATAAGGGAACACATCATTAATACAGC
>DATESK010000219.1:0-6554 GCA_035270865.1 Clostridia bacterium
ATTTATAAGTTGACAAGCAATTATTTCTCATACTATAATGAGATACATTATTGAAATCAAAAAAGTGGAGGAACATTATGAAAAAATACGATTTTAAGAAGTTGCTAATTCTGTTATTGGCATTGGTACTTGTAATCGGCCTTGTTGCTTGCAATAAACCTGCAGACACAGTCGTTACACCACCAGATGATACCGTAAAGCTAACAGCAGAAAACTACTTCACAGCATTGTGGCAAGCATCGAAGAGTATTGGTGCAACCCCGATTCCCAATACATCCGATATGAATTTTTCAATTGGTTTGGAAGTGGATCTTGCAGTCAAAACAGGTGCAACAACCAGTATTGAATACAAACTCGGCATTGATATTAAAGCCGTTTATGACCGCGCCGGTGAAAATGCTGGAAAGTATAGCGCAGCCACAATTCAAATCAAAGACTTAGCCAAGAACAGCAATTTGCTTTCTGTTTTCTATTATCTTGACGAGCCGACAAAAATCTATGTGAATGCATACGACCAAAAGATTTGCTTGCAATTCCAAGCTGACGAGGCTGAATCGGCTGATCCAAATGGAGTAGTTGCTGGCAATCTCACAAAGTTCCTCACAGATAAATTAGTTGCAGGCAACGGTGAATTCCTCAACGGAAAGAGCATTGACGACATCATCATTTTGTTTACAAGCAATTTTGGTCCAGACTTTGACCTTGATGATGTGCTTGACCTTCTCTTACAATTTATGGGTATGGATATGGCAGAACTTATCGATATGATAAGAGGCTTTATTGATTTCCCAGTCGCTGATGAAAATAGCGCAAGCCTGCTTGATGTTCTTAACGGATTAGGCGGAGTCGCTGTCAACGGAGCTAGTATCACCAAAACTCAAACAGACACTGGATTTACTTGGTCGGCAGATTTGGCAGCAGTTGTTAAGACATTGATAACAAAAATGACAGACAACATTGTCAATGAAGCGAATACAACAATAAACATTTCCTTCAAAACAGATGCTAATGGCGGCAACCTTGATGATTTAGCTGTTTCACTTGTAAGAACCAATGTCGCAGCCAATACCTCTGTTGAAGTAAAAATTCGCATCACCGAACTTTCCGCTACTCCGACAACTGCAGTAGCTTCAGGTACAGGTCAATTCGGTATGACGAAGGCTGATTTCAAATCAGATTACAAACTCAATCTTGATGCAACAGTATCAATCGCAGACGCTATGCTCAAAGTGACCTATGCAGATGACGGCGAAGACAATTTCGCGAGTGTTGCAGCTCTTTATAGCGATACAGTTCCCACCATTGAGCCACTTGCTGCACAAGAATTTGCGGGACAACTTAGAATTGAAGCTGACGCATTTGTGAATTTACTTGCAGATGACAGCACAACAGCCGCATACGCTCAAGTATTCTACAAAGCAAATGCAGGCACAGAAAAAAGTGTTGTTAAAGCAAGCTTTGAAAACCTTGATGGCGTAGGCACAGCGAAAATTTGGATGGATGAAACCGAATACGCTGTTATTGCTCGTGATTATTTGATTTTGAACCTTGTCAAATCTTTGCACAATTCAAATGAATACACAGCATTAGTTGAGGGAAATCCGACTCGTGAAGAACTTCTTGCCGGCTCAAACGGCGCTGCAATCATTGCTTTGATAAATGCATTGAACAGCACCGCTTCAACCTATGAAATCACAGGACTTGAACTTCAAACATTGCTTTGGGATTTATTCTTCGTAGAAGATGAGAAAAAAGAAGTTGATACAGATGTAACAAAAGTCTTCACAGGCAAAAATTATATCGCAGCAGCAGTTGCAGACGGTTATGTGTTGAATAATGAAACCCACAATTATGATAAGACAGTTGGCGGCGTAACAGAATCTAAGTCTGTTGCAGAACTGTATACCTTATCTAAACTTCCAGTTTCTGGATACAAGTTCGACTTTGATTTGTTTGCAATCTTAAAGACAGTTCTGGCAGTATCATCACAATCAACGACTAATGCGTTTGCTATAACAATGCCAAACACTCTTGCAGATACTCTCTTAAAGCCCGTATCAAACAGTCAATTAGCTGTAACAAACTTCGGAATTTTCTCAACAATGTGGTCGAAGGTAAGCGGAGTAATTTCTTATGAATCTTTTGAATCCCAAGATGACATTTATGCTTGGTTCTACAAGGGAAATCAAAATGTTATCAACCGCATGACTGAGAGAAACATTATTCCTGCAATAAAACTTGTGCGAGATGATGCGAAGGGCGCATATGGCTACAATGATAAATTTGTTTTAGTTGAAGCCGCAAAGGCCGTAGGAACAGCCCGTTATAATATTGAAAGATCAATGACAGCTGCGGTTAACGCTTTAGTTGGTAACGGAACGTGGTTCTATCAAAACAGCTCAACGATAACCAAGGATGAAGCCAGAAAGATGTGGGCAGCCGCAACAAACACTTGGACTTTCGGAAAAGATAATCTTGCTGTTCAGACTATTGAAAATATAGCTATCGATGTAACAACAAGAGCGGCTATCTATGCAGAATGTATCGAAGACGGACTCCTTGCAACTCTTGACGGCAGTTCATTCATCGGTGGAGCAAGAGCAAATGCTGATAACGGCGAATGGCTTGACAATATCTTACAGGGTAAACTCAATGCTACAATTTCTTATGTAACAACAGAAGGACTGACAATCAATGTGTCGTTTACCGATGTTGCAACCAAAGTAGCAAGCGTTGCTCTCACTATCAAACTCGAAGCACTCACAACTCCTTATGTTGTACCTGCAGACGCAGATCTTGATTTCGAAGCAGAATGCACAATTGATTTGTCATCCTATATGGATCAAATCAGAGCGGACTATGAAGCACAAAATGCATAATTTGTGATTTATTACTAACAATCCAAAACCCCTTGCTTGCAAGGGGTTTTGTTTTTACTTTATTGACAATGTAAAGACTGTGATATATAATAAGAAAATTGAGTAGAACTACTCAAAGAGTTAGAAAATATGCCTTTTATGAGGTTATAAATATTTTTTGGAGGATAATATGTCGAACACGGTTGAAATTGCAGAAAGGCTTAAAGGTCTTAGGGAGATGATGGAAATTTCCCCCGAAGAAATGGCATCGGTTTGCGGTATGGGTGTGAAATCTTATCTTGAGCATGAAGAGGGAAAAGTTGATTTTTCCGTTACTATGCTCTTTAACTGTGCCGAAAGATTTGGTGTGGATGTTACATCTTTGTTCACAGGCGTTGCTCCAAAACTTGGTTCGTTTTCCATAGTTAAAGCAGGAGACGGCTTGTCGGTTGAGCGCAGGCATAGCTTTACCTATCAACATCTTGCCTCGCATTTTAAGGAGAGAGAAGCGGAACCATTTTTGGTTATCGCACCCTACAATGATGAAGAACAAAACAATGTAATTCACCTATCCTCACACAAAGGTCAAGAAATGGATTACATTTTGTCGGGGAAATTGCGCATTTCCATTGACGGTAAAGAGGAAATATTAAGTGAAGGCGACACCGCATATTATGACAGCGGACTTCCTCACGGTATGATTGCTGTTGGTGGAACACCTTGCAAATTTATCGCTGTTGTTTTGAAAAAGGGATAAGTAGCAATAAAAATTATTCAATAATAAAATCACGAAATAAAGTGCATTAAAACAAAATTGTAAAAAGTAAATCACAAAATATAGTAAACAAAATTACTAAGAAGTTTATCACGAAACAAAAATTCGAAGTTAAAGCTTTGTCAAAGATAGGAGAGTCATGGAGAGATTTAAGATAAGCTGTAATCCCGTGCCCAAAGAGCTTACAATAGTTGGTAACGGCTATCGTTTGAGTGTGTTATCCTGCACAATTTTAAGGGTGGAACTATCCAAAAACAACGATTTCGAGGACAGACCTTCCCAAATGGTTGTTTGCCGTGATTTTTCTTCAACCGAGTTTAAGTCTTCCGAAACGCCTTCAACGGTTACGATTGAAACCGCATGCAACATTTTTACTTTTAACAAAAACACTAAAAAAGTCAAAGCGCGGGCAATTATTGACGGCAACGAAAAAGTCGGGCGGAAATTGTCAAAAAAAGGTAATCTCGGCGGAACATGCCGTACGCTTGATTTTAGAGTTGGCGCGGTATCGCTAGGCCGTGGACTTATGGCTAAGGGCGGTATGGTTATCGTTGATGACAGCAAGAACTTTATCATAGACAGCGATGGTATGTTGGTTGCAAGAAAAAAAGACACAAAGGACTACTATGTGTTTGCTTTTGACAATTACTACGCTGACGGACTAATAGATTTTTTCAAACTGACGGGTTTCCCCACCGTGCTTCCTAAATACGCTTTAGGCAACTGGTGGTCGAGATATTATCCTTACAGTCAATCAAGTTATCTTGCGCTTATGGATGAATTCAAGAAACGAAATATTCCGCTGAGCGTCGCAACTATTGATATGGACTGGCATTGGGTGAAAGATGTCCCCAAAGAGTACGGTTCGGGATTGCAAGGCGCAGGCTGGACGGGTTACAGTTGGAATACGGGGCTTTTCCCCGACTACAAGAAATTTTTGAAGGATTTGCACGAACGCGGACTTGCGACAACTTTGAATATCCATCCTGCTATGGGAGTGCGACCTTTTGAGGATATGTATTCCGAGATGGCAAAAGCCGTAGACATTGATCCGGCCACGAAACAGCCTATCAAATTTAACCTTTCCGACCCCAAATTTTTGGACGCGTATTTCAAGGTCGTGCATAATCCCTACGAGCGTGACGGCGTCAACTTTTGGTGGATTGACTGGCAACAAGGCAAAAAATCCACAGTCAAGGGACTTGATCCGCTTTGGCTTTTGAACCATTATCATACTCTTGACATAAACCGTGACGGCAACAAAGGAATAGTTTTGTCCCGCTTTGCAAAACTTGGCAGTCATCGCTATCCGCTAGGATTTTCAGGTGATTGTATTACGGCGTGGAGCAGTCTTAAGTTTCAACCGTATATGACTTCGACCGCAAGCAATGTGGGTTACACTTGGTGGTCGCACGATATAGGTGGACATCAGCTTGGCAACGGTGACGACGAGCTTTATTTAAGATGGCTAGAGTGGGGAGTATTTTCTCCTATCAATCGACTGCATTCCTCGCGCGGCGCGTTTTACGGCAAAGAGACATGGCTTCATCGCCGTGATGTAGAAGAATATGCCGAAAATTTTATGCGTTTGCGTCACAGAATGTTACCGTATCTTTACACAGCTAATGTGATGACGGCAACAAAGGGCGAACCGCTGATTTCACCGATGTACTACAATTTGACAAACGCAGACAATATGAAACTGTCTTACAAATCCAAAGCGTCATACTTTTTTGGAAGTCAGCTTGTGGTTGCGCCGATAACTTCAAAACTTAAGAAAAAATTTAACCGCGCAGGTATAAAATTCTATCTTCCAACTGGCGAGTGGACCGACATTTTCACAGGTCAAAAATACGCAGGCGGAAAAAATGTAAAGCTGTACCGTAAACTTGACAGCATTCCCGTGCTTGCAAAATCTGGCGCGATAATTCCTATGCTAGTTGACGGAAATTCGAATTCCGATAGTTTTGAAAATATTGAAGTTTGGGCATATCAAGGTTTTGGCAACTATACTATGTTTGACGACAACGGCGCATCAATCACATTTGACAACGCCCTAAACAACAAGGGTTGTGAATTCAAAATTTCCGCGCCGATTTCTAAACTTGCTACAAAAACTGTCAGTGTATTGTTCAAAGACATTGAATCTGCGGATATAACTGTTGACGGTGTGAAACAGGGCAAGGGTAACAGCGTTTTGGTTGATGTTGGCACAGAACACAAAATTAGTTTGACCAATATCAAAAAACCCGAAAGAAAGAACTTTATTAGCGCTGTCGAAGATATTATGCAGGACTACCATATTTTAATTCTAAAAAGAATAGTGATGTTTGCCCGAATTAAGGGAAAGAAGAGTCGCGAAGAAGCCTATAAGTTTATCAAGAGAATGTGTTTAAGAAAAGATGTCAAGGGCGCGCTTTGCGAGGCGCTAAGTTTGGAAATTTAACGGAGAGTTATGCTACAGGTCATTTTTACAACTGAAAAAGAGGTGTTACTACCTCTCTATAAAAGATTGCTAAATAGCGATAAAATTGCGGGCGCAAACTATGTATTGCGTGAAGACGGAATAGCTATCGGCGTTTGTCAACTCGGAATAACCGATTTGGTGGAAATAAAGCAATTTGCCATAGAAAAAATGCAAGATAATGAAGGGGTGGCGGACTTCTTTTTCCGCACCGTTTTGTTTAAGCTGTCTTTTAATCCTTTTGTTGTGAGAGTAGGAAAAGTTGACGATAGACTACTAAAGTTTGGGTTTTGTGAAGACGGTTTGGGCGGAATGAATGTTCTATCACAAGAAATTGCGTTTCCGTCAGATTGCGGACACTAAGGGAAAAATTACAACATAACAAAACTTCAAATTCAACATAATAATGATGAATTTGTGAATAATCAAATAATGTAAATAGTAAAAAATCACACAC
>DATESK010000220.1:0-2067 GCA_035270865.1 Clostridia bacterium
GCATCAGGTGAACCTGACACAATCACGCTTATGGGCGAACTCATAAAAAAGGGTAAGAAAGTGGGCGTTCCTAAATGTGTGGGTGATGTTATGAAAGTTATTGAGGTAGACGAGAATTGCGATTTTAAGGTGGGAGTATTTGGAATTGTCGAACCTGTTTCAGATAAAGAACTTGACAGCATTGAAGTTGTGCTTGCGCCGCTTTTAGCATTTGATAAAAACTTATGCCGATTAGGTCGCGGAAAAGGCTATTACGACCGCTATTTTGCAGGGAGTAAAGCTTTTAAAGTTGGAATTGCATATAGCTGTCAAGAAGTTGAAAAAGTTATATGTGATGAGCGCGATGAAAAACTTGATTTAGTTATTACGGAAAAAGGCATAATAAAAGAATAACATTGTATTGTGGAGAAAAATGAGAATAATAAGCGGAAAATACAAAGGCAGAAAACTAATGCCTCCAAAGGATGACAACATTCGTCCTACAACAGACAGGATCAAAGAAACAATTTTCAATGTTATTCAATTCAAAATTCAAGAATCTAGAGTGCTTGACTTGTTTTCAGGAACTGGCGCTTTGGGCATTGAAGCGCTATCCCGTGGAGCTGATGAAGTTATATTTGTCGATAATAACTATGCTTCAATTCAACTAATAAACACAAATATTGAGCGGTTTGAAGGGGATGTCAGCGTGTTAAGATGCGATTTTAAGGATGCGTTGTCGAGGCAGACTAAACCTTTCGATTTAATTTTTATTGACGCGCCGTTTGAAGCCATAACGGGGAATGAAGCGGTGAAGATGGTTCTTGAAAAGAATTTATTAAACTGCGGTGGCACTATAATTTTTGAACACGCAACCAAAACGCCATTGTCAATAGAAATTCCGTGTGATATAATAGTTAAGAATAAAGAAATGGGAAGCGTGACTGTAGATTTTTTGGAGAGACAATATGAAGAAAGCGGGAATGGTAACGGGGACATTTGATCCCATCACCATAGGACATCTTGACATAATCAAAAGAGCGAGCGCGCTGTTTGATATTCTCTATGTCGTTCTTCTCACTAACCCCGAAAAAACTATTATGTTTTCGGTGGCAGACAGAATTAAAATGTTAAGGTTATGCACGACAGATATTCCAAATGTTGAAGTGCAGTCATATGACGATTTAGCAATACACATTGCAAAGGATTTGGGAGCGTCATATTTTGTGCGCGGAATTAGGAATGAAAAGGATTTTGAGTACGAAACTGAAATGCGCAACTGGAATTTTGAGCACGGCAATATTGATACATTGTTTTTGCCTTGTGCCGACTGCTTGACAAAGGTATCTTCAACAAAGGCAAAAGAACAAATTAAAAATGGAGATTACTCCCTGTTGCCAAGTGAAATTATAGATTTTGTGAAAACATTAAGATAATAGAATTGATTTAATTCTCTAGCAAATTGATTAAAACATCTAAGCAAGGTAAAAAGAGTAAACAAAAAATGATTACTATCAAGCAAAAACTGTTTGAATGCAAATTTGATAAACATATTTGAGTTAACAATATTTGAGGTGAACAATGGATAATATTGATATGCTAATAAACGAACTTGAAAGCGAAGTTTTGAAAGCGAAAAAATCGCCGTTTTCAACCACTACTGTACTTATCGACAAAAACACCGCGCTTGACTTGGTTTCACGATTGCGTTCGGCTCTGCCTAGTGTGATACGGGAAGCAAATGCAATTAAGCGCGACCGCGACAGCATAATGCAACAAGCAGATGATTATGCAAAAAAAGTTATAGAAGATGCCAAAGTTGAAGCGGAAAAACTTGTGTCTGAAACGGAAATTGTTGCGCAGGCAACTGCGGATGCGCAAGCTATGACTGCTGAAGCTGATGCAAACTACCGCAAACTAGATTATGATGCGCGCTATTGCGCGTATAAAATCTTAGATGAAAGCGAAAAGATTTTGCATGACTCTATTGAAAAAATAAACGACAACAAACGCAAATTAGCAAAAGAATAATTTGTGATTTGGCAAAGTAATTTTCTAAGAGATTATAAAGTTTGTAACATAGCAAAG
>DATESK010000221.1:0-7000 GCA_035270865.1 Clostridia bacterium
ACATAATACTAATTTGAGTATATAATAGTTATAATAAAGTGATAAGGACTTTATTTAGAAAAAAAACTAATACAAATACGAGGAGAATAGTATGGATAATTTTGACAATTTCTACAATGGCGACAATAATAACGATGAAAAAAAGAAAGATGATTATGTAGCAGAAAGCGAAAACGAACCGCGTATAATATTTCAAAATAACGAACCCACACCCGAACCAAAAAATAAAAAAGCGAAAAAAACAAATACAGTGCTTACCATTATAACAATAATTCTGGTTTTAGCTTTTATTGTTAACATTGTTGTACTATCGGTATTAAAGGATGAAATTGCAACAAAGTTTGCAAATAATATGTCTTATCAAGCACAATCAGAGTACAAGACTGCAATAGACAACGCGCTTAACAACACGGGCATCGTCGATGATGTAAAGTCCGCGGCGACAAATGAGGCTATAAACCGCCTAAGTACCGATATTGGCGAAAATGTTGCGGCAGCGTCCATCGACTCTGTTGTTATAATCAACTGCACTGCTACCAACAACACTAGCACGGCAACAGGATTTCTAATCAATAAATACGGCACTCGCTATATCTTAACAAACGAACATGTAGTTATGTATGAAACCACAGTGCAAACAGGCGGTTTAGGCGGCGGCTATTTAACCAAACAAAAAGTTGCGTACACAAATATTTCGTGCAAGTTCTATGACTCAAACACAAACTATAATTTGACTTTGGTTGCTCATGATGAAGATGCTGACCTTGCATTACTAAAATTTTCAAGCGCAACCCCAAGCGCAGCACAACATCCTGCTCTCAAATTTGCCGCAAGTCCAAATACTCTTAAGTACGGCGAAGAAGTATTGCTAATTGGCAATCCCGAAGGCATAGGTATCGCTGTAACCAAAGGTACAGTCAGCATTCCAAGCCTAGCCGTGGAAAGTTGGGGAACAGGTAATTTTGTTATGACAGACGCGGCAGTCAACCCAGGGAACTCTGGCGGGCCTATGCTTGACAGAAACGGCGTTTGCGTCGGTGTTGTGGAATCTAAACTTGTATCTTCAAATATTGACAATATGGGTTTTGCTGTTGCTATCGACACCGTTATTAACTTTTTGATTGAAGTTGAGGATTTATTGAATATTACTATTGGCTATATGTTTGCATAATTTGAATTGAATGCGTAATGTTATAATTTGAAATGTTTTTGTGAAAATACTATTACTAATTCTAAAAATCATAATTAAATAGAAACAAAAAAAGCTGATGCGTTGCATCGGCTTTTTCTTTTATCATAATATAAAATTAAAAACAATAAAGTAACAACAAAAAAACAAGAGCTGTTGCGTTGTATTAGCTTTTTCAAGACAATATATTTAATAAAAGAACAAAAGCTGCTGCGTTACCGCAGTAGCTTTGCTTTGTGAGTTATGAACAATACTGTTCATCCCCGCCCTAATTCCTTTCGAGGTGTATCAAGTCCCGAACTTTAGATCTTTAGCTTACGCAGGAGTATCAGGCCTGCGCAGCTGTCATAAAAGGAGTTCATATATATAACAGAATTGATTGGGGTTTTATTGGAAATATTTGATAAATTTTTAATTTATTTTTATTTATTTCAAAAAAAAGCCCAAACTCCTTATATTATAAGGGATTTAGGATTTTAATTTTTTTATAATATTTTGATTTTTTAGTTGTTTTTATAAAATAATTTGAAATAAATATTTTATAAACAAATTATTTCACCGCTAATCCAAAATATCTTCTATCTTTTTGACTATTGCATGCTTTCCACGCTTTATCAAACTTTTATTTTGATTTTGTTGATATATTGCAGTTGCCGCAACAACACCTATTGCTAAACCGATAATAATTCCGTTTTTCATAAACTCACCTCCAAACCTAGTTTATGCAATCCGTAAAATACTATCGTACCATTTTTTAGCAACACCCTCAAAACGCAAATTACATAACAAGGCAACAACACAAATATTTTTTTGTGGTTTAACAACACAAATATTTTTTGTGGTTTAACAACGCAAATATTTTTTTGTGGTTTGTCAACAACTTCATAATGAAAAAACTTTATACACTCAACAATTAAACTTCATAACTCACAATAAAAAAGCTATGCAAAACAATGCATAGCTTTAAGATTAAATAGATTTTTAGCTAAATTAAATTAAGCCTTTTTCCCTTGCTTTTTTTCGTAATCGTCAAGAGCAAGATTTATTGCTTCTTCCGCAAGCACGGAGCAGTGGATTTTTTGCGCGGGAAGTCCGCCAAGTTCTTCAATCACATCTTTGTTTTTGAATTTTCTTGCTTCCTCTATCGTCTTTCCAATAACCATTGTGGTAGCAGTTGAACTAGAAGCGACAGCCGCAGCGCAACCAAAGGTCTTAAACTTTGCATCTTTGATTATGTTGTCCTCAATTTTGAGGGTGATTTGCATTATATCTCCGCACACCTCGTTTCCAACTGTGCCGATAGCGTCATAGTTTTCTACTTCACCTACATTTTGCGGATTTGCAAAGGTATTCATTACTTTTTCATTATACATTTTTCGTGTCTTCCTTACTTATTTTGAATAGCGGGGACATATTGCGCAGTCTTGCAACAATCTCTACTAGCTTTTCTAATGTGTAGTCCACATCATCATTTGTGTTATCCGTGCCGAAGGTAAAGCGGATTGTGCCGTGTGCCACTCCAACAGGAACACCGATTGATAACAAAGTTCTTGACGGATCAAGCGAGCCTGACGAACATGCCGAACCGCTGGATGCGGAAATCCCGGCAAGATCAAGGGAATATAATATTGATTCGCCCTCTATATATTGAAAACTAAAACTTGCGTTATTTGGCAATCGCTTTGAGTTGTCTTCCGTGCCATTATAACGGATATATTCAATTTTTTCTTTAACACCTTTTACGAATCGGTCGCGAAGTGCCGACACAACTTTTGCGTTTTCTTCCATATTTGCAGTTGCCGCGGCTATCGCTTCACCAAGTCCCACCGCCGCAGGCACATTTGTTGTACCGCCGCGTTGTGCGCGCTCTTGCTCTCCGCCAGTTAACAGTTTTTCGATTTTAACTCCGCCACGAATATATAGCGCGCCAATCCCTTTAGGACCATAAAATTTGTGACCTGAGAGCGACAACATATCCACGCCCAAATCCTTGACATCAATCGCTATACTGCCCGCTGCCTGCACGGCATCAGTATGAAACAAAATATTGTGTGCGTGTGCAACTTCTGCAAGCTCACGGATTGGCTCTATTGTGCCTATTTCGTTGTTAGCAAACATTATCGACACCAAAATTGTATCCTTGCGAATGGCTTTTTCTAAGTTTTCTTTTGACACAAAGCCGTCTTTGTCAACATCAAGATAGGTTACCTCAAATCCGTATTTTTCAAGCTGTTGGCAAGAATTGTACACTGCGGGGTGTTCAATCTTTGAAGTTATAATATGATTGCCGCGTCCTCTGCTCTTCATTTCAAGCGCAGCACCTTTGATTGCCCAGTTGTCCGCTTCCGTTCCGCCGCCCGTAAAATAAATCTCTGAAGCCTTTGCTCCTATTGACTTCGCTACTTGTTCGCGAGCGTTTATGACCGCGATTGTCGCATCCCTACCATAGCTGTGTTGTGAATTTGCATTGCCGAATACATTTGTATAATAGCTTTGCATAATCTCCGCAACTTCCTTTGATAGCGGAGTAGTTGCAGCGTGGTCCAAATATATATTTTTTCTTTTTTCCATATGATACATCACCTCAAGAAGTTTCGTCTGTTTAGCGGAATTGATTCTAATTCTTATTACCGCTTAGTTAAATCTACTTTCTTATTTGTCCATTTCCGTAAATAACATACTTAACGGAAGTCAATTCTTTAAGCGCAACAGGGCCTCTTGCGTGTAGCTTTTGTGTGCTTATGCCCATTTCCGCTCCAAGACCGAATTCAAAGCCGTCTGTAAACCTCGTTGATGCGTTGACATAAACCGCCGCTGCATCCACATTTGCGGTAAAATATTGCTCCGCCGCTTTGTCGTTGGTTATGATAGCCTCTGAATGTTTTGTGCTGAATTTATTGATATGTGATACCGCTTCTTCTACACCCTCAACAATACTGATTGACATTTTATAAGTCAAATATTCCGTTGCGTAATCTTCCTCAGTTGCAACCTTTAGACCACCGCAAATTTCTCTTGATATCTCGTCGCCCACAAGTTCAACATTTTTTTCTTTAAGCGCGGCAACACATAACGGTAAAAAGTCCTTTGCTATTTTGCTGTCAACAAGCAAATGCTCAGCTGCATTACAAGTTGAAGGGCGGGATATTTTTGCGTTTACAACAATATTTACCGCTTTATGCAAGTCTGCGGTCTTTTCCACATAAATATGGCAGTTTCCGCCAGCAGATGCGATAACAGGCATTTTTGCATTGTCCAAAACAAAATGCTTCAAACCTTCTCCGCCACGAGGAATAACGACATCAATATATCTTTCCTGTTGCAAAAGTTCCGCAGAGGCTTCCCTTGAAACATCGTCAATAAAGCCGATTGAATCAGCAGGATACCCTTTTTCATTTAGTGCGGAAGTCATAACTTGGTAGAGTGCGCGATTTGAATTGATAGCGTCTTTACTGCCACGAAGCACCACCGCATTGCCAGATTTTAGGCATAGCGCTGCCGCATCAACAGTAACATTAGGACGCGCTTCATAAATTATTCCTATAACACCGAGTGGCGCTCTAACCTTTGTCAGTTTAAGTCCGTTTTCCACCGTCCAACTATCCACCACTTCGCCGACAGGGTCGGGAAGAGCAATAACTTGCTTTACTCCCTCAATCATTGTCGCTATGCGCGAATCGTTGAGTGTTAAGCGGTCGATAAAGGTGTCATCACGGTCTTTGCAGTTTTCTAAATCAAGTATATTTGCAGCAAAAATTTCAGGTTTGTGCGAGGCAAGTGCGTATGCGATTGCAGTCAACATTCCGTTTTTTTGCGCACTAGAATAACCGGCTAGTAAAAAGGCGGCTTGTTTTGCGCGCTCACAAATTTTTACAACATCAACACTCATTTTATTATCCTTTTTCGACTAATTTTTTTTACTTGCTTTAATCGTTGTGGTTGATATATCACCGTCTATTGCTACTATTCCTCTTCGTCTTCGTTTATCGTCATAATAGCGTTATGATAGACATTTTGCACATCATCAAGTTCTTCAAGTTTATCAATCATCTTGAGCAATGTTTCCTGCTGTTTTTCATCAGGATTGGCGTCAAGAGTGGGAATCATATCAATCTTTGCATCTAATATCTTCACTCCTTGCTTTTCAAGCGTTTCGCGAACAATGCCAAAGTCAGAGGGGATTGTGATAATTTGATAGACCTCTTCATCGTCAGAATTAAAGTCCTCCGCGCCTGCTTCGATTGCGAGTAACATAAGTTCTTCTTCGTTAGCATCGCCCTTTTCTACTGCAATAATTCCCTTTTTATTGAAAAGATATGAAACGCAGCCTGTCGCTCCAAGCGAACCGCCGAATTTGTCAAATAGGTGGCGGACATCGCCTGCTGTACGGTTTTTATTATCCGTCAACGCATCAACGATAACCGCAGTTCCACCAACAGCATACCCTTCATAAGTCATTTCTTCATAGTTTATGTTTCCGCCCTCGCCGCTTGCCTTTTTGATTGAGCGGGAAATATTATCGTTAGGCATATTTGCCGCTTTCGCGCTAGCGATTGCATCGCGGAGCTTAGAGTTTGAATTTGGATCAGGTCCGCCGTTTTTAACGGCAACCGCAATTTCACGCCCTAACTTTGTAAAAACATTAGCGCGAGCCGCATCACTCTTTCCTTTCTTTTGTTGTATGTTGTGCCACTTACTATGCCCTGACATATTGCCTCCTACTTTATTGAATACATTGCGACAGCGAGAGCCACCGCAACATTCAAAGATTCCATATCGTTTTCCATTGGCAGAGAAACGATTTGTTTTGCCGCGTGCATTAGACTTTCCCTAATACCTTGGGCTTCGCTGCCTCCGATTAAAGTTATCGGTGAGGATTTTTTTAATTGCGAAAGAGGTTTCCCGTCCATATCCAGCGCATAACTTTGAGTCGCTGATATTACCGACAAAGCCTCACTTTCATTCACATTATAACACTTAATTTTGAAAATACCACCCATACTTGCCCTAACAACCTTAGGCGAGTAAAAGTCTGCGCATTCCAGCATATAGACTGAAGAAAAGTCAGCCGCAGCAGCTGTGCGCAAAATAGTTCCGAGGTTGCCTGCATCCGCCACTTTGTCAAGTACAAGCGCATTGCCGTCAGGCAAAGTAAAATCAAGAATTTTCCGCTTCACAACGGCAATAATACCCTGCGGGCTCACCGTGTCGCTTACCGCGCTAAATATACGACTTTGTACCAAATAAACAGGAGCAGCAAATTTTTGGGTTATGCTTGCAAAACTCTCAACTTTTTCTTCATCGACAAGAAAAAATTCTACTGTCAAAGCGGGCATATCTTTCAAAATATTTACACCCTCAACCACGAACAAATCCAACTCGTCACGAACTTTCTTTTGGGATAAACTTCGCGCAAGTTTGACATATTGATTAGATGTTGAGGTGATTACTTCCATATTTAATTGATTAAAGTTCGAATTAGTTTAATATACGCGCGCGTAGGCAAATTACGAAATTCATTCTATTTGGTTGAATAATACTTGCTTATATGCCCGAATTATCCGCTTTCGCGGATAATTCAAATGCAATAACGACATTACTTTCTAGCATTAGATAGAACAAGATTGCTCCAAATAGAATTCAAACTACTTCGCAAGCTTTCCTTTCGCAGTTTCGCAAAGCGATGCAAATGCGGGCGCGTCACTGATAGCGATTTCAGATAAAACCTTGCGGTTTAAGTTGATATCGGCAAGTTTCAGTCCGTACATAAGTTTGCTGTATGACAAACCGTTTATGCGTGCGCCAGCGTTG
>DATESK010000222.1:0-2959 GCA_035270865.1 Clostridia bacterium
TGTAACAGCCGCAAAACTCCTATCAAAATCGTTATTGCCCTTACCCGAAAAATTCCATGGACTGACTAATCTTGATTTGAGATACCGTGAGCGTTATGTAGATTTAATTGTCAATCCCGAAGTAAAAAATACTTTTGTAAAGCGTACTAGAATTGTTTCGGCTATCCGCGAATTTCTTGACGGTAAAGGCTTTTTGGAAGTTGAAACTCCTGTTTTGAACACCTTGCCGGGCGGAGCTAATGCAAGACCGTTTATAACGCACCATAATACGCTGGATTTGGATATGTATATGCGTATTGCGACCGAACTTTATCTTAAAATGCTTGTGGTCGGCGGATTTGAAAAGGTCTATGAAATGGGCAGAATTTTCCGTAACGAAGGCATGGACACGAAACATAATCCTGAATTCACAACAGTAGAACTATATCAAGCCTATGTTGATTACAACGAGATGATGGACATAACCGAAGAGCTGTTTTGCTTTTGCGCCCAAAAGGTTCTTGGAACAACGGAAATTACCTATCAAGGTGAACCGATTACGCTTGCAAGACCGTGGAAGCGAGTAACAATGGTGGACATTGTTAAAGAATACACAGGCATAGATTTTGAAAGCGGAGAACCCCTTTGTGATATACTAGCTAAAAGTAAAAAAGTCGGAGTGGATTTGAAGAGCAATACAACTTGGGGCAAGGCTTTATATGAAGTGTTTGATCAAGTTGTTGAAAGCAAACTTATTCAACCTACATTTGTCATAGATTACCCAGTCGAAGTTTCGCCACTTGCAAAGAAAAAACCAACTGACAGCCGTTTGACCGAAAGGTTTGAGTTGTTCATTACAGCGCGTGAAATGGCGAACGCATTCTCGGAACTAAACGACCCTATCGACCAGAAGGAGCGCTTTATGGCGCAAATGGCGGAGCGTGAAGCAGGGGATGATGAAGCGCAGGTTATGAACGATGACTTTATCAATGCGCTAGAGTACGGAATGCCTCCCACAGGCGGACTTGGAATAGGCGTGGACAGAATGATTATGCTGCTCACCGACAGCGCAACAATACGCGATGTCTTATTGTTCCCGACTATGAAACCGTTAGGTAAAAAGGAATAAAAAC
The DNA here is from genome assembly GCA_035270865.1 of Clostridia bacterium. Lineage (GTDB taxonomy): Bacteria > Bacillota > Clostridia > Christensenellales > CAG-917 > STD2-102. The sequence continues at coordinate 1,113 of DATESK010000222.1, forward strand.
TAGTATGATTTTGAATTATTTATAAAATAGTCAAGTAAAGAAAAAATAGTTTCATGATTTTACTTCCCATATTTTGACTAACAAATATTAAAAATTAATATAAAAACAAAACCGCCGTGTAAAACATACGGCGGTTTTGTTTAGGAAGAGAAACATACAAAAGAGAAACAAATTAAAGAAAGTAAGACTAACTAAGGACACATCATAACATAAGAACATATCATCATCAAATAACTTCTCATCATCAACTAAGAAACTAACAAGTAGCAATCATTTCATAGCAAATTTAATGGTGCGTTTATCCTATTCTAACTGTGCCGTCAAGCCAACTTTGAACTATGCTGTCGCAACGCTTGCAATAGGTATTAAGTGCGTCAATCAAGCATGCGGGCGTTGCAATTTGATAAGCATTTTTACTAAAGTATGCGCTTAGTGCATCGTTGATTTTCTTTTCACCGTACATATCAAGCAAAGATGAAAACATAAGCGCGCCCTTGTGGTAGTTCATAATCACATATTCGCCTTGCGTTTTGTAGTCGGGAATTGCGCGGTTCATATCAGATGAAACCTCGGGATTTGAAAGTTTTAGGAAATCAAAGTGCATTATATAGCTTGACAGCGTTTCCGCCATAATTTTTGAATAGCGCGCTCTATCGCCGTTTAAGCGAAAATAGTAGGCGGTGGAAAATTCGGTCAATCCTTCATCAAGCCACGCATTTTTAATTTGATTGCCGCCGACAACGCCATACCACCATTGGTGAGCGGTCTCGTGCACTATTGTTTCCTCAAGAGCGTTACCGGTTAAGGTGGATGAAATAAACACTAAATTTGAGTATTCCATTCCGCCCGAATTCAAACCTGTTTGGGCAACATTAAAGTTCTTATAAGGATATGAGCCGTATGCGGTAGAGAAAACCTTGATAGCATTTTTTGCAGTCGCAAGAGACAATTGCGGATTGCTGTCTTGGGTGTAGTAGTAATTTACATCCACTCCATCAATGCGGTCGGACAATATCTTGAAATTCTTAGATAGGACAGCCGCAAAATCACGGGTTTTTATTGAGTTGATTTCCATTACGCGCATGCCGTTTTCCACATAACTTTCCTCAACAATTCCGCTTGTCGCAGCATTGTACGCCTCCGGCATTTGCAATGTTACTAGATAATCTGCGATGTCGGAATAAAAGGGATCGCCTAAGCAGTAGTAGGGATGTTCTTCGTACGCTTCATTTTCATAAACGCAAAGCATAGGGTAGAAGTTGCCGAGATTGACGGTGGTTTTGGTGACACCCATACGGCCGGTACAAGCGGGGAGTGTTACTGTAAAACAAATTTCCACATTGACGGATTTATTCGCCTCAAGCGCGTTGATAGGAACGACAAGCAAGTTGCAGTCTTCACCGCCTATTGTGAATTCGGTTTCCAAATTTTCAATTTTAATGCTTGAAATTTCGATACCGCCATAGTTTAAGCCGTTGTAGTAAACCGATGCCATCTCCTGCGCAGTAAAGGGCGAGTATTTTGCATCTTTGCGGAATGCAGACGGTGCAAGGTGGAATTTAAGCTCGCTTAGAGTTTCGCCCTCGCGGTTTATGTAACAAAGCTCCTCACGACACACGAGCGTATTCTTTGTATCGTCAAAGGTTGCGGTAATATCATAGAGCGATAAAATATCGCCGTTGACATTTTGAGATTTGTTGCACGCGGCAAATACTGTAACCGATAAAGTTAGTATCAGCACAGCCACAAGCGCAAGTATTGTTGAACGAGTTTTAAATAGTTTCTTTTTCATAGTCATTTTATTGAATTGAGTGTCAGCTCCACAAGTTTTCCGGCGTGTCTTGCTC
>DATESK010000223.1:0-7128 GCA_035270865.1 Clostridia bacterium
GTTGTGTTGCAAAAACCTCATTATATTCGCGTTGCGCTCCACGATTGGCGAACAAATTGGCGTTGTAGCCCGTATCTCTTGCAGGAGCTTTCGACGGCGCAGGAGGAGCAGGCGGAGCGATTGGAGTTTGTTGCCTTTCATCGCGCTCGCGGTCTGCCGCTACCATATCGTTAAAAGCCTTAGCAACCGATTGTGTTTGATGGTTTGTCAATATTTGACCACCAGTAGCAATTTGAACTTGATTTCTCTTGTCATAGAAACCTGTTGCTATAATAGTGATTTCAATATCCTTTTTGTCGGGTATAAAACCCGTTCCCAAAATGATGTTAGCAGAAGGATCAACAACCTGACGCACTATGTCGCAAGCCTCGTTGACTTCGCTAAGCAACATATCTTCACCGCCGCAAATATTGACGATTATGCCTGTTGCGCCCTCAATATCGGTTTCAAGAAGTGGTGAGAATACCGCTCCGCGAACCGCCTCAATAACACGCTTTTCGCCCTTGCCATAACCAATTCCCATATGAGCAAGACCTTTGTTGCTTAGTACTGTGCGGACATCGGCAAAATCAAGATTTATAAGCGCGGGATTAGCAATAACATCCGAAACGCCTTGAACACCTTGTCTTAAAACATCATCGGCGATTTCAAACGCGCGCTTGAAACTAACATTCGGGTCTAATACCTCAAGAAGTTTTTGGTTGGGAATGACAAGCAAGGTATCCACAAAATTCTTTAATTTTTGAATTCCGTCCTCAGCATTGCGAAGACGCTGCATTCCTTCAAAAACAAAGGGTTTTGTTACAACGGCGACAGTCAAGATGCCCATAGATTTTGCAATCTCGGCAACAACCGGCGCTGCGCCCGTGCCTGTTCCACCGCCCATACCTGCGGTTATGAATAAAAGGTCAATGCCTTCAATTACGCCTTTAATTTTTTCACGGCTTTCTTCAGCCGAAAGTCTGCCGATTTCAGGGTCTGAGCCTGCACCCAGTCCGCCCGTCTGCTTTTCGCCAAGTTGAACCTTGCAATGCGGAGGAGCAAGCGACATATTAAGCGCTTGACTATCGGTGTTCATAACGATAAAAGACGCGCTTTTAATTCCCGCTCTCATCATATTATTGACAGCGTTATTTCCGCCACCGCCAATACCTACAACAACTATATTTGCGCTTCCCGTTTTCTTTACAAACCTTTGCGTGGTTGGAGCTGGATTATCAGTCGTGCCTTTTGCATCGTTGCTTAAATCGCCGCTTTCGCTTGCAGAGCTTTTTACTTCAGCGTCAAAATTCTCGCCGGAATTATCATCAAAGCTAAATTTTTCGTAGTCAAACATAACTACCTCCTTAATTTGCGAAGCTCATTCGCAGCAATCCGTGCATGTTCCGACCTAGCTTTGATGCCACGGTGAGAAGGGAAACAACGGAAGCGTAATGTGGTTTATTGTACGCTGGAAGCCTTGGGGAAAGCACTTCAATTTGTTTTTCAAAAGCATCTTGAATATAGTTAACTGCGCCGCGTATATTTGGAATTTCGTTGCCTGTAAGATACAGCGGAGCGTATGATGTTATATCATATTTGCACAATTCGATTGCGCTGGCAACTGTTTCGATGAGAATATCTAGGCTATTTTTGACGACTTCGGCGATTTCTGCCGAAACAAATCCACCTTCGTCTTGAGTTTCGATGTAATCCTCATCCGAATAATTAAGATTCAAATCAACCTTATTGCGCGCTTCTTCGGCAATCTCAAAAGGTGTGTCAAAGGATTCAAAAATATTAGCCGTAATATGCGCACCGCCAAGCGAAAAAGATTTAAGTTCAAGCAACCCTTCCCCTCGAATTACCGAAACGCTTGAAGACAAGTAGCCTATGTTTATCAAAAGACAGTCTTTGTCGCGCTGTTCTTTTTCAAGCAAAGTCAACCCTTGCGCCCACTCTTGCGATATGTATTCCACATTGCTAAAGCCCATACTTTTTGCGATGCTGTCAAAGAGTTCCACAAATCCGCGCTCAGCTAAAATATAAGAGGCGCGGGCGGAAATTTTTCCAGCAAAAACACCGCGGGGATCAATCAAGAGCCGCGATGAATCATCGACAGTAAAATAAATTGCAGAAGTGTTGACGGGAAGATATTGCGAATTACTCTCGTATGTATCACCTTTTTTGAAAAGGTAATCTATGTCGGAATCCACAACTTTGCGTCTGCGGTCTAATATAATTGCAACATCTTTTGTTACAGTTGTAGCAAATTCAGCGGGAATAGAAACGAAAAGAGTTTTAGATTTACAACCTGTTTTGAAAATTACAGATTCAAGAGTGGCTATTGCGCTTTGTCTTAACTCGTCTATGTCAAACCACTCGCCGTTTTCATAGCCTGAGTAAGGAGTTTCAGCATAGGACTTGACATAGAAAACTCCCTGATTTTTTTTTGTTGCCACCATTGCCGAAAATATCTTGGAGCCAACATCTAAAACCACGAGTTCCTGCGCCTTAAAAAACATAAATCTCCTCTCTTGTACTTAGTATTAGTTATTATAAAGTATTAAGGCTTACCTGTCAAGGATATAAATCAAAAAAATGCCATAGGTAGCATTTTTCCATTAAAATTTAACTTTACATACTCAAACAGAAACATAAGATGTCAATTTGGTAATTTTGCAATTTTTTATGTTTTTATTTTTCGCTAAATTTGTCTTTACAAAAATTTTAGTTCGCTTCGAAATTTGTCAATAAAAATCCTTACTTAATTTCAAAATTTTTCATTAGAAAACTTTAATTTGGTATTAAAAACTTATATAAAAAATTATAATTTAGTTTAAAAATTTTTAGAAAATCAACTACTAACCTTGATAGCGATACCAACTAAAATAGCCTTGATTGTCAACGCCGTTATTGTAAATTATGTAGCCTGAAGTAACGGTGTCGGAATCCGAACCTTTGCGCTCTATTTCATCGCAGTACCACGAATATGCCATAGCAACTTTCTCATCAAAATCGCCGTCCTCAAACATAATATCCACACCTGTTCGGGTTTTCAATGTTAAATTATACGCGCTGCTATGCGCTTCCTGCACAATGTTTATATTGACAATAAAATCGGAAAATTCCTTATTAAGCAGTCCTTGTTTTTCAAAAGCCACAATCAAATGTTGCGACAAAACATTCATAATAGAAGCCTTTTCCAAAATAATTTCGCCAAGTGCCACATCTTTAGCTTGAAGTTCGTAATTTGTTTTTGTAAGCGCACGCTTGTACTGCACTTCACGCAATACTAGCTCATCTGCTGAAACTATCTGCATAACAAACATCTCGCGGTCGAGCATTGCGTACTTGTCCTGACCGCTTATTTTGACAGCCATAACGGGAATTCGCGCTGTTATATGTACTATGATAGTTGACGGAAATTTTCGTTCGATATTTATAACTTTTACAGCGGGATACGCTTGTTCAATATTTGAAACCGCGCGGGTTTCACTTATTGCAAAAATATTTTTGCCCGTACTAATTTGCGATGCCGTAATAATTTCATCACTCGTTATAACATTTGATTCTTCTGCGGTTGCAAACGAAACTTCTACATCGCGCACAACAAAAACGGTTGCGCCTATAATCAGAAGCACCGCAAGAACTGCAAAAAATATTATAATTGTGATAACTCTTTTGTCCATTATTTCCTTTTTCATTGCATTTTCAAATCTTTTGCAAAAGTTTCTGCAAACTTATTTTCATTATACCACAAACAAAAAAAAAACTCTTTATAATTGCAAGCAAAAATGAACTTCTAAATTTCGTACAAAACTAAACTATACCGTCAAACGCTATACATTAAAACTAAGTCAACTTAATAGACTGCAAACAAAATTAAACTCTTTTTATATCCGCACCAAGCAAAGAAAGAATTTTTTCAAAACTCTCATAACCTCGGTCGATATGATGAATGTCCTCAACAACGGTATTACCTTCCGCCACAAGTCCAGCTAGTACCAACGCCGAACCACCTCGCAAATCTGTTGCGCAAACCGTTGCGCCCGTAAGTTTTTTTGTGCCTTTCACAACCGCTATATCGTGAACAATTTCAATATCCGCACCAAGTTTATTCAATTCCTCGGTGTAACCGAAACGGTTTTCAAAAACTTTTTCACTCACAAGCGATAGACCGTCCGCAACGGACAACATAGAAACAAACTGTGCCTGCATATCCGTTGGAAACCCAGGATACGCAGAGGTAATAAGCTCGCGGATAGCTTCGGGTTTTCCCTTGCTTTCTATAGAAGTTATACCATATCTTGTGGTTATTTTGCAAGAGGAATTAACAAGTTTTGCGGTTATTGCCTCTATGTGATTAGGTTCGCAATTTAGCAACTGCACTTCACCGCCGCACATTGCCACCGCAACCAATAGCGTTCCCGCTACTATGCGGTCTGGGATAGGAGTATAAATTGCGCCGTGCAAGGATTTTACGCCCGTTATCTCAAGAACCGAACTACCCTCCCCTTTTATATGCGCGCCCATAGCGTTGAGCATTCTCACCAAATCCACAATTTCGGGTTCGCGCGCGACATTGCGGAGTATAGTCGTCCCTTGAGCAAGCACGCAAGCAAGCAGAAGATTTTCCGTTGCTCCCACGCTGACTTTTTGAAAACTAATATCCGCCCCGTGCATTTTTCGGTTTGAAACTTTTGTGCCGTTGACAATAGGCGGTAGATAGCAATCTATGTGAGTATCGGTTTCATTTATAATAACGCCAAGTTGTTTTAGTCCCTTAATATGTAAATCTATTGGTCGTTCGCCGATTGCGCACCCGCCTGGGTATGCCGTTCGGGCTTTTCCCCTCGCCCCTAGCATAGAGCCTAACAAAAATATGGATGAGCGCATTTCGCGCGCTAGTTTATCGGGAATTACCGTGGTTTGAATTTTTCCGCTAGTCGTTATTTTATCGCCGTTCCGACTAACAGTTACGCCCAAAGCTTTCAATATTTTGAGCATACTATCCACATCTAAAATGTCGGGACAATCACATATTGTTACCTCTTCTTCAGTCAAAAGTGAGGCGGACAGCAGCGGAAGTACAGAGTTTTTTGCACCTTTTAGCCGAACATATCCGCTTAATTTGTTTCCACCCACTATTTCAAATTTACTCATTTTACCCCCAGTTAGCTTGCCTTGCTGTCAACCTTTGAATACCAAAGGTAAATTGACCGGCACACTACATACTATGGAGTGAAATTTTTTTGTGTGTGATTTCAAAATTGTGAAATGCTTGCGATAATGAGCGTGATGAACTTCGTGATGCAGATAGCAAAAGTCCGATTGAACACAAATATGCAACCAAAGAACTACCTGCTGCGCTGATGAACGGCAACGGCAAGCCTGTCGGCGGAATTGCACCGCATACAACAGCAATATTGACAAGCGTTTGCACCGCAATCATAGAGGTTACGCCAGCTGCCAAATAGGCGGAAAATCTATCACGCGAGCGAAGCGCAATCAAAATTCCTTTAATTATGATAAAAAGGAAAAGCGCAATGATGACAGCGCAACCCACAAGTCCTATTTCTTCGCCCACTACCGACAATATGAAATCGCTTTCGGAAAATGGCAAAAATAAATATTTTTGTCGCGAGTTTCCTATTCCCATGCCAAACATTCCGCCCGAACCTAAAGAATAGTACGATTGTATGAGTTGATAGCCCTCCTCAAGGGGCGATGCCCAAGGATTGACATAGGCAAGCAACCTAGAAACTCGGTACGGCTCGGCAATAATCAAGGCTATTCCCCCAACCACTGCAGGAATAAGTAGAAAAAGGAGATGCAAGGGTTTCGCACCGCCAAAGAACAGCATTAAAAATAACACCGCCGCAACGCATATCGTGATAGACATATTCGGCTCAATCACCAAAAGCGCACATATTATACCGCCCGAAAGTAGTACTGCGCCCATTGTCGAAATTCTGTCCACGCCATACTTTGCAATAAACGCTGAAAGAAAAATTATAAGTCCGAATTTTGCATATTCTGAGGGCTGTATTGTAAAAAATCCAAGATTAAGCCACCTTCTTGCGCCATAGATTTCCACGCCAAAACCAGGGATAAATACAAGCCCTAAGATAACTAAACTTATTATATAAATCGGCAAACTAAATTTTTGAACCTTTGCTAAATCAAGATAAGAAATTGCAAACATAAAAAAACCGCCGAGCACTAATGCTACCGCCTGCGTTTTGACATAATGAAAGGCATCCCCGTACTCCAACTGCGCGGAATAAGAAGATGCGGAGTAAATAAAAACCAGTCCCAAAAGGGAAAGTATTATTGCCGTTATCGCAAGAGGTAAGTCTAATCCTTTTGCGCCAGTTTTTAATGCTTCACTAACTCCGCGTGAAATTCTTTCATCATCCGCGTCTTTTTGCATTGCTTGTCTTTCTTTTCTCCGCAGGCTAATCATTCAGTTCTCCGACTAGCTTGCTGAAATGCTTACCGCGTTCCGCATAGTTTTTGTAGCGGTCAAAACTCTTTGAAGCGGGAGAAAATAAAACCGTCTGTTCATCTGCCGTTGTTGATTTTGTTATACACTCTTCCAAAGTATCAAAAACCGTAATATTTCTAAATCCCACAAGTTTTCCAGTTTGCTCAATGTCTTTTGCGTTCTCTCCGGTAGCAAAAATTCGTGTTACGGTCTTTGGCAATTTTTCAAACAACGGTCTAAAATCGTCATCCTTATCTTGCCCGCCTAGTATCAAAAGTGTGTTGTTTGTTATCGTTCCGCAAGCGCAAAGAGTGGCATCAATATTTGTAGCTTTGCTGTCATCTATGTATTTTTTACCGCCTGCAAACCTTACAAATTGTATTCTGTGTTCGGGTTTAACAAACCGCTTAATAGCGCACGCAATGACAAAAGGATGAATATTTTTTTCCATTGCAACCGCAACCATTGCAAGCACATTTTCCATTTCCCTACCCTTAAATTGCAGTTCGTCTGAACATAGAACGGGCTTATCAAAATAACGCACATAGCCGTTTTCGATATATACTCCGTCCACTTTTTTTGTAAGGCTGAACGGAACTATTTTTGCGCGAATTTGTGGCGTGAGTTTTACGATATTTTCATCATCAAAGTTTAATACT
>DATESK010000224.1:0-2939 GCA_035270865.1 Clostridia bacterium
GCGGAGGTGATATTAAAATACTTGCAAGTCATTGAAATAATATCCGCCGCGTCAAAACTGTCCTTTTTTTCTTCAATAAAATCAGCAAGAGCTTCCTTTGCCAATTCTTTAGTTGTAACAGGATGACCGGTAAGGGAAGAAAAGAAAATAATTTTATTAAGCAATCCTTCCATATCTCTTATGTTTGAATTTGAATTTTCTGCGATAAATGCGGCAACTTCGGTAGAAAGATTGAATTTATCTTGAGACGCCTTACTTTTTAGAATTGCCATTCTTGTTTCCATGTCGGGGAACGAAATATCAACCGTAAGCCCCCATGAAAAACGGGTACGCAAACGCTCCTCAAGTTTTTGTAAATCTTTAGGAGAACAATCCGAAGTAAGTATAATTTGCTTATTATTTTGGTAAAGGTCGTTGAAAATATGGAAAAACGCTTCTTGTGTGCCCTCTTTTCCTGCTAAAAATTGAATATCGTCAATCATTAGAACATCAACGCTGCGGTATTTTTCGCGAAAACGCGCGTTTAATTCTTTGTCTTCCGAACTTCTGCGTATGACATCAATAAGTTCGTTAATGAAACTTTCAGAATTTATGTAAAGAACCTTTGTACGCGGAGAATTTTTCTTAAGATAATTGCCTATCGCGTGAAGAAGGTGGGTTTTACCAAGTCCGACATTACTGTAAATGTATAAGGGATTGTACTTAGCGCCGGGATTTTCAGCAACAGCTTTAGCGGCGGCAAGCGCAAATTCGTTTCCTTTTCCTTGAACAAAATAATCAAAAGTGTATTTTTCTAAAAAAGTAGAGGTGTTTGAAGTAGAAAGCACGGGTTGCTCTTTAACAACAAATCCTTGGTCTTCAATATAGCTATCTTGTTTTTTTAGATACTGGTCGCGCTGGGAATCCATAATAATCTCAACACCGTGTATTGCGCTGTTTAGCGCCTGAACCGCTTCCTTTATAATATCTAGATAGCGCTGCTCAATCGTTTTTTTTGATGCGGCGGACAAGGTAGACAAAACCAAAGAGCCGTTCACAAAGCAAACGGGTTCAAGTTTATCAATCCACACCTCGTAGCTGATGGTTTGAATTTTAGTGGACAATGTTGTTTTAGCATCGTTCCAAAAAGCGTTTATGTCTATCATAGGGAATATTATACATACCAAAAACAAAACTTGCAACTTAATTCCAACAAAAAGAAAAATCGCAAAACATTGCGCGCGCTCCCCGATTTGTGTATAATAACACCATGCAGATAAAGAACTTGTCAGTTAAAAACTTCAGAAATTATTCCGCGGCCGATACGGAGTTTTCTCCTGCTCTAAATATATTAGTCGGAGAGAACGCAGCAGGCAAAACAAATTTGCTTGAGGCGGTATATCTTATTGGGCTTGGCAGGTCTCCTCGAACAACGAAAGAAAAGGAGCTAGTGAAGAGCGGAGAGGATCGCGCACTCGTCAAACTTGTTGTAGAGAAAAAATTTAGGTCGCATAAAATTGAGATACAAATAGATTTGTTAGGGAAAAAGAAAGTGTTTTTAGACGGTATCCCCGTGCTTAGAATTGGCGAACTGTTGGGTGTTTTGAACATTGTATACTTTTCACCTGACGAGATGCGACTTGTTAAAGATGCGCCCGAAAACCGCCGCAGATTTTTAGACATCAGTCTTGCTCAACAGCAACGCGTATATTTTACTGCGCTGTCAAAATACAATAAAGTGCTAAAACAGAGAAATAATTTGCTAAAGACAAGTCGCGACAGTTCTAGTCTTGATGATATGCTGTCGGTTTGGGATATGCAACTTGCAGAAAACGGCGCAGTTATCATTGAAAAGAGAATTGAGTTTATAGAAAAACTTCAAAAATCGGCGGAAAAAGTTCACACGAAAATCAGCGAAGGCAAAGAAAAACTGGAATTATCATACGAAACCGACACAAAAAGCGAAGAAAACTCGGAAATCGCACAAGTTTTACTTAAAAACCTAAAAAAAGCTAGAGAAAAAGACAAATTCTTGCTTTATACAACAGTAGGCCCGCACCGCGATGATATGAAGATTATGATAAACGATGCCGATGTCAGAAAATTTGCATCGCAAGGACAACAGCGCACGACTGCACTTTCGCTAAAACTTGGTGAAATGGAGCTGTTTCAAGAAGAAACGGGAGAATCCCCAATATTACTGCTTGACGATGTTTTGTCAGAACTTGATGAAAACCGTCAAAAATTGTTGCTGGAATCCACAAGTGGCGCGCAAGTTCTTTTAACCTGTACAGAATTTGAACAAAGAATGTCCGCAAAGTTTATCCGTATCAAAAACGGAGAGATAATCAAGTAATTGACTAAAAAACATATAAAAAAAGTCGCAAATCCCGTGTTTAACACTTGTTATAAGGTATTAACGATCCCAAGAAATTAGGAAATACGGGTATTCAAAGTTATTGAATAGATGAAAAAGCAAACATAAATATCCTCTAGAAATAAATAGTAAATAAGTTTACCAAAAATAATTAGGCCAACCCTAGCTGCGTTCAAGTCACTCACGCGCAGGTATCTAGGTTCAGCGTCAATAGAGTCATCTTCTTGCAGTATACCGTCACAAGCCACTCACACGCAGGTATCTAGGTTCGGCTGACTTAACAACATTGCCGTTGCCGTCAATTACCAAGCCACTCACACGCAGGTATCTAGGTTCAACTACAAACCGAAGTTACCCAACAAAAATTAAAGCAAAGAAATATTAATTAAAAGGCGAGCAAATTAAGCAAAGAAATATTAATTAAAAGGCGAGCTAATAGTGCGTGCTAGCCTATATTTTTATAGTAAAAAATTAAGTCTTTAACTCACAGACATATCCCCAACAATATTGTTGAATTTACTTATGTTTCACGTGAAACAAAAATTTGTCACCGGCGTGTTCCACGTGAAACAACCGACTCTGT
>DATESK010000225.1:0-3169 GCA_035270865.1 Clostridia bacterium
AGCGAGCGCGCTTGACTTGACGCGCCAAAGATAGCGCTTACGCTTCGCAATTTTTCAAACAACCGCGCGTGGTTTAACCCATCGACTTCGATTTTTACTTTGCCGAATTGACTGTATTTTCTCTGTTTCTTTTTCATCATACAATCTCAACAGAGGCAATTTTGCCTTTAACTGCAAACTCCCCTTGCCCTATTTCTGCAAGAGTTAATTCCGTTCCGCTTATCAACAAATACCTTTTATTGACGCGAAAACGGATTTCATTTTCTGATAAATATGCAAGCGACTTTATGCCTGCGCCCACTAAAAAGCTGTCACCAAAGACAGTAAATGAAAAGTCTGCGACCAAATCATCGGGAAACTTTGCTTTTATTTCATCTATAAACATACCAAATAATATGAAAAATTCCTTTTCATTATGCTTAATAAAACATATAGCAAATCCAAATGTTTAACTTGTTTATAAGGATTGTAAAATCAATTAATAAAAAAACTCCGCAAGCGGAGTTTAATAAAATCAATAATATTCTAATTCAAAAATTGCAACTAAAACGGCAGATCTCCGCTTTCCTCATCCTCGGGCGGAACATCGTCATCGGACGGATTTTCTTTGTAGTCATCAAACTGCGGCATAGAAGCTTTGCTGATAAGTCCTTTCTTTGGCTTAGTTTCTTTTTCCGCTTGAACTTTTTGTGTCATTTCTTCATTCGCAATTTCAACTGCCGGTACAGCTTTAAGTCCCGCAAATTTTGAAGAGCTGTTATCATTTGCATTTTGCGTTTCCATACTATCAAACGCGCCTGCTTCATCAATCACAACACTGCCCGAAATTGGGATGGGGGCGGTCTGCTTTTCAACTTTTACATTCGGTTTTTGAGTGGCTTTAGTGTCGCCGCCTTGCACGGCACATTCGCGGAATGTGCTTGTTTCTCCGTTCCAATCAAGTTCAATAGTTCCTTTCGGACCGTTGCGGTGCTTTTCAATGATAAGATTTACTCTGTTTTCGGGCAAGCCTTCCGCATACGCTGAAGGATTATGCAAAAACATAACTATATCGGCGTCCTGTTCGATAGCTCCTGACTCGCGGAGGTCGGACAGCATAGGTTCGTGTGAAGGGCGTTTTTCAACCATTCTTGACATTTGCGACAAAACAAGAATAGGAACGCCTAAATCTTTAGCATAAATTTTAAGACGGCGGGACATCTGGCTGACTTCCTGTTGACGGTTATCAATAGAACCGCTACCCGTTTCCATAAGTTGCAGGTAGTCCAAAATTATCAAATCCAAACCGTGAGCTCTCTTCATTCTGCGGCATTTTGAAAGTATATCGGACGGGCCGTTCAATGAATAGTCATCAACAAAGAAATTCGAATTTAATAGTTGCGTGTACGCGCCGTAAATTTTTGCAAATTCGGCTTTAGAAAGTCCCCTTTGCGTGTTAGCTTTCTGCGAACTTACATTACCTATGTAGGTCAACATACGCTTGACAAGCTGTACGGTGGGCATTTCAAGAGAAAACATTGCAACATTCTTTTTATCATTTATAACGACATTCGCCGCAATATTGAGTGCGAAAGCTGTTTTTCCGACTGACGGACGGGCGGCAAGCAAAATAAGTTCACCAGGCTTCATACCTCTTGTCATTTTGTCAAAGGTCGGGAAACCCGTCTTTATGTAACTTTCGTTTACTTCTCCAACTTGCGCCTCTTGAATTTCTTTTAAGGCTTGAGCGGAAGCATCGGCAACTTGCGTCAAGGTTGTAGGCGAAAGTTCCTGAGAAATTTTGTAAATTAAGCCTTCAGCATATTGCAACGCTTCATGGCTATCCGCTGCGCCGTATCCCTTTTTTGTTATATTCACGCCCGCATCAATAACTTTGCGTAATAGACAATCACGCTTTAGAATTTCAACATAGTGTTGAGCGTTGGCGGCGCTTGGAATGATAGTGGATAAGTTTGCAATGTAACTTACGCTTCCCACCTCGTCAAGTTTTCCCATCATTGTCAATTTGTCGGCAAGTGAAACGGTGTCAATCGGCACGGATTCTTCGTTTATGCGCTTCATCGCCTCGAAAATCGTGCGGTTAGCTGAAAGATAAAAGTCGTCTTGGGAAAGTAAAGGCACTAAATCGTCTGCCGCATTATTATCAATAAGGATAGAACAAAGCACGGCCTGTTCCGCCTCGATATTATTAGGCATACCTCTTGAAAGAACTTCTTCCTTGTTTTTCTTATATTCTTTTTCCGCCATAATTTCCTTTTGCCTTACTATTCTTCTTTCGTGGTATTGTTTTTTTCTTCCGCAATATTCGTTTCCGTGATATTAGCTTCTTCAGCAGTTTTTATTTCGCCCGTACTAGTTTCTTCCACAATTTTGGTTTTTTTTATGCGCGATGCCGCTATCGTAATCGGTACGAAAACCGCAAGCGATAAAAGCGCAACGCCTATAATAACTGTATACCAACTAGCGCGGATTTCGTTGCGCAACTCTATTTCCACCGCAACATCTTCGTTTTGGTTAAATTCCCAGTTGTGAATACAATTTTTTCCTTGCTTAGTCAACGCGCCATTCGTAGTTGTCGATTTGTAGATTGTAGCATATTGATATAAAACTTTCAAGTCTACGCTTTGAACATTTTCTAATTTCTCATTGCCAAGTGTGGTAATGTAGCTATCTACCGCGGTTTTAAGGGCAACGCCGTCAATGTTGTAAACATATTTTGAGTACGAAAACCAAAAAGTGCGCTTAACAAATTTTTCGCAAGATACCACAACATCTGCCATAAGATTTTCGGTAGACACATCAGCCGTAAAACCTATGCGGACATATCCGCTTGAACTGTCATCTGCCGCATACCCTTCAACCCCGTAGGCATAGTAACTTTGCTTGCTTTCGGAAACATATTCGGCATTGCAGGAAGAAAGCGCAAACAACGCAAAAATTATAAGAAAAACGGTTGCCATTCTCATAGTGCTTATTTTAATAAAATTGCGTTTGTTTTCTTTCATATTCATAGGTTATTTTTGTTTAGCTTTTTTTTAGGCTTAAAGTTTGACACAATACATTTCTAAACTTTTTCAATTGTTTAATCTAAATCCAAATTATATTATACAAAACTTTTTTCGAGTTCGTTTACGGTATCTGCAAATTCTTTCATTGCCAAATCATACGG
>DATESK010000226.1:0-2022 GCA_035270865.1 Clostridia bacterium
AGCTATTGAAGCGGTAAATCTTGATTATGAAGAATTGAAAGACCGCTCGCCATTTGACTTGTCGGGAGGACAAAAACGCCGAGTCGCAATCGCAGGAATTTTAGCGATGCGCCCTAAAATTTTAGTTTTAGACGAACCAACTGCAGGACTTGACCCAATCGGCCGAAAAGAAATTTTGACACTTGTAAAAAACTTGCAAAGAACGGTTTGTCCTACAATCGTTATGATTTCACACAATATGGATGAAATCGCCTCGCTTGCCGACCGAATTTTATTGCTTAATAACGGGAAGGTAGACGCCGTGCTTGCGCCCTCAAAATTGTTTGAAAATGAAGAAATGATAAACAATGCGGGATTAGATTTCCCCACCGCTTCAAAAATACAAAGGATGCTAACGGATAGGGGTTTCAAGTTTTCTTCGTGCGCTGTAACGCCCGAACAACTTGCAAAGCAGATTTTAGAACTAAGGGGTGGCGCGAATGTTTAGTGATATATCCTTTGGTCAATATTATCCCGTTAATTCCGCGGTTCATAAATTAGACGCCCGAACTAAATTGCTTTTGACTCTGCTTTTTATTGTTAGCATATTTTTTGTGGACACATATTTTTCCTATCTTTTAATAGCCGTATTCCTTTTTTCTGTCGTGATGTTTGCAAGGCTTCCGCTTTTATCGGTCTTGAAATCCGTCAAAGGAATACTATTTATCGTAATCTTCACATCCGTCTTAAATCTCTTTTTTGTGAGAGAAGGTAGGATTTTAGTTTCATGGCGAATTGCGCCGTGGTGGTTGCTTCAAATAACCGAAACGGGTGTTCACGCATCCATAAAGCTAGCATTAAGGCTCGTTTTGCTCATAACTGGCGCATCTTTGCTGTCTTTGACAACTACGCCTATTGAACTTACTGACGCTATGGAAAGGCTTTTGAAACCACTTAAACTTGTGCGCTTCCCCGTTCACGATGTTGCAATCATAATGAGTATTGCACTTCGGTTTATTCCTTCCCTGCTTGAAGAAACCACTAAAATTATGAACGCTCAAAAAGCAAGGGGCGCGTCGTTTGATTCGGGCGGACTCTTTGCGCGCGCCAAAGCCATGCTACCTATCTTAATTCCTCTTTTTGTGTCTTCTTTCCGCCGAGCGGATGAACTAGCGTACGCACTTGATGCCAGATGCTACAACGCAACCGACAAACGCACAAAAATGAAAGTTGCGCACTTTAGGTTAAGCGATTTGTTTGCGTTGCTTTTTGAAGCGGCATTTGTCGTAGTCATTTTCCTTGACCGCTATTTCTTTTTTGGACTTGATAAAATAATTTTCGGATTGGTATATTGATGTCGCGCTACAAACTGGTAATTGAATATGACGGCGCGGATTATGTCGGCTGGCAAAAACAGCTTAACGGACTGTCCGTTCAAGAATGTTTAGAATCCGCGCTCGCCGAACTGTTTTCTACGCCTGTACAAACCACGGCTAGCGGTCGAACCGATTCGGGCGTACACGCTAAAGGACAAGTTGTTCATTTTGATGTTACCACTTCAATTCCCACCGACAAAATTCCTTATGCGCTCAACACTATTTTGCCGCGCAATATTAGCGCATTATCATGCGAAACAGTATCCGACAATTTTAACGCGCGGTTTGACGCAAAGCGCAAAACTTACTGCTACAAATTGTATTCTTCATCGCACCGCCACCCAACCTTAGACCGCGATCACGCTCATACAGTTCTGCCACTTGATGTAGAAAAAATGCGAGAGGGCGCAAAACATATAATCGGTGAACACGATTTTAAGTGCTTTGAAGCGGCAGGGGCAGTTGTCAAAATTACCGTCCGCACTATCTATTCGCTTGAGATAATCGAAAACAAAGATAAAGACGACACACAAGAAATTGAAATTTATGTTTGCGGCAATGGTTTCCTTTACAATATGGTAAGAATAATTGCAGGCACACTAGTTTATATCGGACTGGAGAAAATACAAGCAAACGAACTTCCGAAAATTATTGAAAGCCGCGACCG
>DATESK010000227.1:0-2474 GCA_035270865.1 Clostridia bacterium
AAACAAAAGTAGCAATATAGGCGGAACACATATTCCGCCTATATTGAAATTACTAAAAAATTTTATTTATACACTTAATTTCCCGAATTATAAAACGCAAACAACAAAGTTTCAATATTTACGGAAGACAATTCCGCCTTATTTTGATGTAATGAAATCTCTTCCAATTTTTATATCGCTTAGTATATTTGCGCATGCTTGTCTTAGCAAAGAGTTTTGTGGTATAATTAAAATATGGATTTCAAGAGCAAACTTCGCGATGTTCCGCCAAATCCCGGCGTCTATATGATGCTGGACGAGGGTGGGAATATAATTTATGTTGGCAAAGCCAAAAACCTCAAAAACCGTTTGAGGCAGTATTTTTATGTTTCCGCAAACAAGACGGCAAAGGTCGTACTTATGATGCAGTCCGTTGCCGATTTCAAGTATATAATTACCGCAAGCGAAATTGATGCGCTTCTCACCGAAAACAATTTAATCAAGAAACATACTCCAAGATACAATATTTTGCTGAAGGATGACAAGAATTATCCGTTTTTGCGTATCGATATGAAAGAAAAATTCCCTACAGTACAGCTTGTGCGCAAGTTAAAGCCTGACGGTGCGAAATACTTTGGCCCTTATATGTTGTCGGTCAACATTAGGGACATTATCGACCTAGTCCATACTGCCTTTAAGGTGCGGGATTGCTCTTTACAAATTGAAGAGGGCAATGTAGGCAACCGCCGTCCCTGCTTAAACTTCCATCTCAACCGATGTCTTGCGCCTTGTGCGGGACTTGTGAGTGAGGAACAGTACAAGGAAGAAATGCAAAAGGTTATCGCATTTTTGAAAGGGAACAACCGCGAGGTTGAGCGAATTTTGCAAGAGCGAATGAAAGAATTTTCCGATGAGGGAAATTTCGAGGCTGCCATAATCTGCCGTGATAAGTTAAGACTTTTGGACAAACTTGTGCGCAAACAGATAAGTTCGCTTCCTTCTGTAAGTAATCTAGACATATTCGCTATGAAAAGCGACGGAATAAAAATGGTGGTCAACTGGATAGTAGTTCGGGGTGGCAAGATTGTGGGCGGAGATAATTTTGTTCAAGATGCCGCCGATGACAATTTGTCGTCATTCTTGTTCCAGTTTTACGAGAATAATGCACCCAACTGCGATGAGGTGATTGTGGAATCTTTGCCCGATTCCAAGGCGCTTGAGGAATGGCTTAGCGACAAGGCGGGGAGAAAAATAAATGTAGTGCATCCTAAGCAGGGTGTGCGCGCTCAGCTTGTGGATATGGCGAATGTCAACGCATCTGACCGTCTGGAAAAACTTGGGACTGAGCAGGAAAGAAAAACAATGCGCACGGCAGGCGCAGTCGCACAGCTTGCCGAACTTTTGAATTTGCCCGTTTTGCCTAACCGTATTGAGGCATACGATATTTCACATATAAGCGGAACTGACAAAGTTTCGAGTATGGTAGTTTTTGAAAACGGCGAGCCGAAAAAGGCGCATTATCGCAAGTTCAAAATTAAAACTGTAGAGGGTATAGACGATTTTGCGTGTATGAAAGAGACTTTGCTCCGCAGGCTAAACCGACTTGATAGCGATGATGAGAGCTTTTCATCTGTTCCTGATTTGATTTTGATAGACGGCGGAAAAGGACAGCTTTCCTTTGCCAAAAAAGCTCTTTGTGAATGCGGTCGCGATATTGCAATACTTTCGCTTGCAGAGCGCGAAGAAGAAGTTTTTTTGGACAAGACACCTATACTTTTGCCTCGCGACAGCCTAGCTCTTGGATTACTCCAAAGAGTGCGTGATGAGGCGCACCGCTTTGCCGTTACATTCCACAAAAATCTTAGGGGAAAGCGTATGACGGAAAGTGTGCTTAAAGATATAGACGGGGTGGGAAGAAAAAGAATTGATTTGCTTTACGACCACTTCAAAAGCCTTGACAATATAAGAAACGCAAGCCTTGAAGAACTAGAAAAAGTCAAGGGCATAAGCCATAATATTGCGGAAAATGTCTATAAGTTTTTTCACTAATGCCTTGATTTAGATATGCTTCTTTAGTATACTAAAATATACGCCGGTACGCGAGAGCGCTCAAAATTTTGACAGTTACGAGGCGTAAATCGCACCGAAAAAATTGCGATTGAATAGAGGATTTGAAAGCTAATTAAGCGTAGGCAGTTATATCGCGCAGTAAAAATATTAAATATTGGCAATTAGTGACACGCAGTAAACAGCAGTTTAGGAGCAAATATGGATTCAGAACAAACCTTTGAGAATGCAAAAGAGATTTCAGTTTTGCCCGAAGATTTTGCAAAAACAAATAATATTAAAATTGTATATGCGGAAATGGAAAAACCCATTGTGCTGAAAAGTATGCTTGTCAACCGTCCGGGATTGATTTTTGCAGGTTATGAGGAATATTTCGCCTCTCAGCGTGTGCAGGTTATTGGAAATGCTGAAGTTGCCTATCTTTACAG
>DATESK010000228.1:0-2736 GCA_035270865.1 Clostridia bacterium
GCTAAGTAAAGAAATAAGAAGTAAACATATAAATTAGACGAGGCAAAACTTTAAGAAATAATATAATAATTAGAGAACAAAAACGCGCAATAAATGCGCGTTTTTGTTTGTTAAAATTATAACAACTTTTTAATTATAAACTCTTTTTCCACAAACCGTGAAGGTTGCAGTACTCATATGCCGCCACGACCTCATCAGTATCGCTCAAGTAAAACACAGCTTTTGGCGCTTGATTTGGCTTAAGCTGTTTTCTTTGGTTCCCTTCCTTTGTTTGAAGAAAAATCCACTCAATATAGTGTGCATCAATCATAGGATGCTCGACTGCGCCGACAGTTACAGTAACTTTGTTGTTTTCAACAGCAATAACTGGAATATGCTTTTCCAAAGACGCGTCAACTGTTCCGGGAATAATCTCTTCCATCTTTTTTCCGCAACAAATAACGGGAACACCCGAATTTTTGACAAATGTGATAATGTTTCCACAAACTGAACAACGATAGAATTTCTGTTCCATACTTAGTCCTCCAAGGTTTTATTAGTCAATATTTTTGTTATAAGTCCGTCTTAAATTAGAACTAGGGCAATCATTTAGTTTCGCTTAAACATTTCTAAATTATTTTGCTTTTGCGCTTTAGGACATTGATGCGACTATTGCTTTTGCAAGCTCGTCAAGTTCAGTCATCTGCTCTTCTTTCAATGAGGATTTTATTGTAATAGCATTCTCAAGCACCTTCATATTCTTCATTTGCGACAGCGCTTCTCTTATATTTTTATCGGCAGAGGGCGCCCAAGAGCCATTTTGTACAACGGCAACCGTCCTGTTTTGCAGATTATGCGCTTTAAGTTCCGAGAGCAAAACTTCCATTTTGCTGAATACTTCCATATTGTAAGTTGTGGAAAGTAGCGCAATATGACTGCAACGGAATGCTTCCGCAACAATATACGAACCAGAGGTTTTCGACACATCGTACATCGCTATATTTTTGACACCTAAATCAGCAAGCCGTACTGCCAAAATGTTGGCGGCGTTTTCGGTGTTGCCGTACACAGAGGCATACGCAATCAAAACCGCGTTATCCTCAGGCATATACGCACTCCACTTTTGGTACTTATCCAAAAAATAATTAATATTTGAACGCCAAATAGGTCCGTGCAAAGGGCAAATATATTCTATATCAAGCGCGCTTGCTTTCTTCAAAAGCGATTGAACCTGCGTGCCGTACTTGCCCACAATATTTGTGTAGTACCTTCTTGCATCGTCCAGCCAATCCCGCGGGAAATCCAATTCGTCAGCAAAAATATTGCCACTAAGAGCGCCAAAAGTGCCAAACGCATCCGCCGAAAACAAAACCTTTGAGGCGCTGTCGTATGTTACCATAACTTCGGGCCAATGCACCATAGGAGCCATATAAAAAGACAAAGTATGCTCGCCAACGCAAAGCGTATCCCCTTCCTTTACAACCAAAGTTCGTGATTCGACATCAAACTTGAAAAACTGCTTTAGCATTACCGCCGCTTTGGAACTGCAAACAAACTTAACATTTGGATAGCGCAAAACAAGTTCATCAATGCTAGAGCAATGGTCAGGCTCAATGTGATTTATGATTAGATAATCAAGCGGTCTGCCTTGTAAGCAATACGCAATGTTCTCAAAAAACACGCGGCTTATTGAATGGTCAACCGTATCAAAAAGCACCATTTTATCATCTTTTAACAAGTAAGAATTATATGCAATTCCGCGCGGAATTTCATATAGATTTTCAAACAAGGCAAGTCGGCGGTCGCTGCTGCCAACCCAATACAAATTCTCGGTTATTTCTCTAGTACAGTACATAGAACTCCTATTAAAGTAAAAAATTTGTTATGCCGTCAAATAAAGTCTTTGCGGCATTAATCGCATATCTATTTAACCGTTTGCAACAAGATTTAGTAAATTGTTGCATAAAAAACCCTTAAAAATTCAATATTGCAATAATCAAAATGAAAATCTATTTGTTACAACAATTCTCACAATCAAAAAAATGCAAAGAAAATTAAGCTATGGAAAAGTTTTCCTTGCCAACTCCGCACATAGGACATACCCAGTCATCTGGAAGGTCTTCAAAAGCTGTGCCTGCAGGGATTCCGCCGTCAGGATCGCCGATTTCAGGGTCGTATTCATATCCGCATATATCGCATACATATTTTTGCATAGTAACCTCCGTGTATTAAACAAGTTTTATATAACAAATTATATTAAATTTTCGGCTAAATGTCAATGTGTAAATGTACTTCTATTTTGCTCCTAAATTTTTTTTTCGAGAGAAAATCACAAAAGTAACAAAAAAAATCGCACTTTTGTGCGATTTTTATGTATTTTGGTGCGCCGTCGGGGGCTCGAACCCAGGACCCACTGATTAAGAGTCAGTTGCTCTACCAACTGAGCTAACAGCGCATACCTATGAATCCTTATGGATTGTATTAAGGTGATTTAGGTAAGTAGAAAATCACCCGTTCTCTCGCACTAGTCCCCGATTTCTCGAGGACTTGCAAGATTTTGTGAAAACTTATGTTATCACTTTGGAGCGGGAGACGGGATTCGGACCCGCGACATTCGCCTTGGCAAGGCGACGCTCTACCACTGAGCCACTCCCGCACATTAGTGCTTTAACATATTATCAAATTATCAAAGATTTTGCAACAATTCTACAATAATTTTTGGTGCAATAGAACTGTTTTCTTTACGGGGCGTTCAAA
>DATESK010000229.1:0-8495 GCA_035270865.1 Clostridia bacterium
AGTTTGTTTTATGTTAAAATAAAAAAATATTGTATTAAAATTATGGAGATAATATAAATGATAGAACTAAAGATATTAGTTTCTTGCCATGAAGAAAGCTTTGTGCCAAAAAATAAATACATATTTCCGATACAGGTTGGAACTAAAAATTCAAAAAAACATTTCGAAAATATGCTTCACGATGATGAGGGAGAAAATATTTCAGATAAAAATCAAAGATTTTGCGAATTGACCGCTCAATATTGGGCGTGGAAAAATCTCGATACTGAATACTATGGATTTTTTCATTACAGAAGATACCTGTCTTTTAATGAAAACAAATTAAAAGCTGATGTTTACAAAAATGTCAAATACGGCGCAATAGACAACAAATTTATTGAAGAATTTTGTGTTCAAGAAGATAAGATTGAAAGCTTTATCGGCGATTATGATTTGATTGTTCCAGAGCCTATGGATTTCAAAAAAGATCCAAGTCTGTCAAAGCGCAATCAAAACAATTACGGACATTATCGCGAAAGCCTTTACCACAATATTGACGATTTTGATAATGTATTGTCCATAGTTAAAAGGATGTACCCGAATTTTGCACAATATGTGGACGGTTACTGCAAATCGAGATTTGGATATTTCTTGAATATGTACATCATGAAAAAGAAGATTTTTCATGACTATTGCTCGTGGTTATTCCCTATTCTTGAAGAATTCGATAAAAACAAAGATTATACGAATGTTTCGCGCTATGAGAGTCGTACGCCAGGATTATTGTCTGAGAGGTTGTTCGGTATTTATTTGATGTATTTAAGAGCCGAAAAACCCGAACTTAAAATTAGAGAAACGCAACAAGGCTTTATTGCTGATGCAAGCGAACCTTATCCAAAGCCTGCTTTTGAAAAAAACAATAAGGCTATATGTATGACTTCAAGCAACGAATATGTTCCGTTTGTCGGCACGGTTATAAGTTCTATAATTGAGAATTCTAAAGAATCTAACAACTACGATTTGTTTGTGATTAGCAACGGAATTGTACCTATGAATAAAACGGTGCTTTTATCACTTGTGGCGCCTCATAAAAACTTTTCATTGCGGTTTATTGAAGGTCAAAGATATTTGGCGAACAGAAATTTGTACGAACTCCAAGTTATTGACAGGTCGTCTTACTTAAGGCTTGCAGTAACCGATTTTATGATAAATTATGAAAAGGCTATTTATATTGATTGCGACCTTGTGGTCAATCACGATATTGCAGAATTGTACGATACAGATGTCGAGGGCTATATGCTTGCCGCAGCGCGCGACAGCGTTCAACAAGGCTGGAATACTAATACGAAAACAAGTCAATACAAGTATAATGTGGAAGTATTACAGTTAAAAAATATGTTCGATTATTTTAACGCTGGCGTTGTAGTTTTTAACATTAGCGAAATGAATAAAGTCTTAAAAACAGATGATTTGTTTACATTGGCAGAAAAAAGAAACTGGATGTGGCTTGACCAAGATATACTTAATATGATTTGTCAAGGCAGAGTGCAGTTTTTAGACCCGACTTGGAATGTAATGACGCATCAATTTGATACTTTTGAAGCTATGCCTGAATTTACCGCAAGCATAGAGAATTATGCGACTTATCAAAACGCAAGAAGAAATCCTAAAATTATTCATTATTGCGGACACGCAATTCCGTGTTACGCTCCAAACGGCGATTTATCGAATTACTTTTGGAAATACGCAAGGCAAACACGCTTTTATGAAATTATTTTAGATAGAATGGTATGGGAAACCTCGCATACAGCAATTAGGGATTTTAAGATTAATAAGTCAATGAAAGACAGAATAAGAAAGCTAGCGAATATTTTCTTGCCTGTTGGCACCAGAAGAAGAGAATGTGTGAAAAAAATATACAATAAAGTCCTTCATAGAAACAAGGGGAAATAAAAATGAAAGTTGTAATATTAGCAGGCGGTTATGGAACAAGAATTTCAGAGGAAAGCCATCTAAAGCCGAAGCCTATGGTTGAGATTGGCGGGAAGCCAATTCTATGGCATATTATGAAAAGTTATTCATTTTACGGATTTAATGAATTCATTATTTGCGCGGGCTATAAACAGCATGTAATTAAGGAATTTTTCAATAACTATTATTTGCATCAATCAAATGTTACTTTTGATTTTAGAGACGGCAATAATCTTACAATACACAATAATGTTGCCGAACCATGGAAAGTAACGATTGTTGATACCGGCGTTGATACAATGACGGGAGGCCGTGTCAAAAGGATAAGCGAATATTTGGATAATGAAACTTTTATGCTTACTTACGGCGACGGTGTGTGCGATGTAAATATAAAAGAGTTATACGATTATCATAAAGCGAACAAAAAACTTGCAACACTAACTGCGGTGCAGCCTGGCGGAAGATTTGGAACAATCGAATTTTCTTATGACAGCGTAATTTCCAAATTCGCCGAAAAGCGCAAAGAAGACGGCGGTTGGATAAATGGCGGTTTTATGGTGCTTGAACCTGAAATAATAAAATTTATAGAAGACGATAAAACGGTTTTTGAAAAAGAACCTTTGGAACATGTATGTGCAATCAATGAACTTGTCGCATATAAGCACAATGGTTTTTGGCAATGTATGGATACTCTTAGAGATAAAAATTATTTAGAAGAGCTAATTGCCGACCACAAAGCACCGTGGATAGCTTGGGAGCGTTAAATATGGATTTTTCATTTTACAGAGGCAAACGAATTTTTTTAACAGGGCATACCGGTTTCAAGGGAACTTGGCTGTGTAAAATGCTAGTCAATAGCGGAGCGGTTGTAACGGGCTATTCACTTGAAGCTCCGACAAATCCTTCTTTATTTGAAATTTGCAATATTGGCAAAAAAGTAAAATCTGTGATTGGCGATATTCGTGATTTTACTTCATTAAAAAAAGCCTTTGACGAGGCGAGTCCCGAAATTGTTTTTCATTTAGCTGCCCAACCTCTTGTGCGGGAAAGTTACAGTAATCCCATGTATACCTATGACACTAATGTTATGGGAACAGTTAACATTTTGGAATGTGTGCGGCTTTCAAACAGCGTTAAGTCGTTTTTGAATGTTACAACTGACAAGGTATATGAAAACAACGAATGGGAGTGGGCTTATCGCGAAAACGAAAATTTGAACGGTTATGACCCTTATTCAAACAGTAAATCTTGTTCGGAACTTGTTACCAGCAGTTACAAAAATTCTTTTTTCAAAGATAGAGGAGTTGCAATTTCTACCGCAAGAGCAGGCAATGTAATAGGCGGAGGCGATTTCGCAAGCGATAGAATTATACCCGATTGTGTTAGAGCCGCATTAGACAAAAAAGATATTGTGGTAAGAAATCCGTATTCAACAAGACCTTATCAACATGTTTTAGAACCTTTAACCGCTTATTTGATTATTGCACAAAAACAATATGAAAATATAACGCTCGCCTCAAACTACAATGTAGGTCCGGACGATTGCGACTGCTTTTCAACTGCAAAACTCGTGGACTTATTTGTTAAATATTGGGGTAACAAACTAACTTGGATAAATAAACATGACGGAGGTCCGCACGAAGCGAATTATTTAAGGCTGGATTGTTCAAAGATGAAAAAAACTTTTGGTTGGAAACCTAGCTGGAATTTGGAAAAGGCCATAGAGAAAACCGTAGAATGGACAAGAGCGTGGGTGTCAAAGTTAGATATTAACATATGCATGGATAAACAAATAGAAGAATTTTTAAGGGTGAGTGAATGAAAAGTGCAATTATTACGGGCGCAAACGGATTTGTTGGCAGCGCATTGACGCGGGAACTTGTTAAAAACGGTGTAAAGGTTCTTGCTATTGATATGGAAGGTTGTAACAATAATATTCCAAACGATGATTTAGTAACTTTTCAAGCTTGCAGTTTGGATAATATAAACATCTTAAAAGATATCGTAACCAAAGGTGATTACGAATTGTTTTACCACTTTGCTTGGGCAGGTTCTGCTGGCGCAGCAAGAGCAGACACCAAATTGCAGTTGCAAAACGCGCAATGGACTGTTGACTGCTTAAGATTAGCAAAGGAAATCGGTTGTGCAAAATTTGTTTGCGCAGGAAGCATAATGGAACACGAAACAATTGCTGCTGCGTTTACGCAAGGAAACAAGCCGGGTTTAGGATACATATACGGAAGCGGAAAATTGGTTGCACACACAATGTGTATGTCGGTTGCCGCGGATTTGGGTATAGATTTAATTTGGGCGGAAATTACAAACGCTTACGGCGCAGGAGAAATGTCGCCACGATTTGTGAATTCAACTTTACGGAAAATAATAAGTAATGAGCCACTCAAGTTCACTTCGGGAACGCAAAATTATGATTTTGTGTATATAACCGATGTCGCAAGAGCTTTTTACCATATTGGGGAAAACGGAAAACCCTTTAATGAATACATAATCGGAAGCGGTGGCGCAAAAGCCTTGAGAGAGTTTGTGCTTGAAATGAAGTCGGCTGTAGCTCCCGACAAAGAATTTGTTTTCGGTGATATTCCCTTTACTGGCACAGATTTGCCTTTATCAAAATTTGATAGTTCTAAAACATACAAAGACACAGGCTTTAAGGCTGAGATTTCATTTGCCGAAGGCGCAAAGAAAACTATTGAATGGTTAAGGGGGCTAAATAAATGATACAAAAATTTTCATTTGAAAAAACCGAAATTGAAGGCGCATATTTAATAAATCCTTTTGTAGCTGATGATATAAGGGGATATTTTTTGAAAGATTATTCTCTTGAAACCTTTGCTCAAAACGGTATAGACCATGAACTCAAAGAAGTATTTTACACAAATTCAAAGAAAGGCGTAATTAGGGCAATTCATTTTCAAAGAGAAAAGCCGCAAGCAAAGCTTGTTAGATGTGTCTACGGCAAGGTATTTGATATTATTGTTGACTTGCGAAAGAATTCTCCGAATTTTGGTAAGTGGCAAGGCTTTATTTTGTCCGAAGAAAACAAACAAGAACTTTTCATTCCCGGTTATTGCGGACATGGATATTTGGTTTTAGAACCCTCAATAGTTTCCTATAAATGCGGTGAAAAATTCTACGGTGAATATGATGACGGAATAATGTGGGATGACAAAGATATAAATATTAAGTGGCCCTTGGAATTAGTTGACGAAATTATTTTAGCCGACAAAGATAAAAATTTGCAGAGCTTTGCGGAATTTAAGACACACAATACTTTTATTGTTTAATGCGCCTTGAAGACTAGCCCTAGATAAATGTTTAATAATATTTATTTAAATAATAAAATATAAATAAAAATCTAATATTCAACAAAACTTCAACAAAACTTCAACAAAACTATAAGACTATTAGGCGCATATTCAACAAAAAATCGTAATATCAACAAATTTCAACAAAATTCTATAAGAAAATAAAATTGTATATAGACAACGAAATGGTTTATCCTTTAATTACGATTTACTATTTTTTTATATTTATAATACAATAAAGATAATAAAAAAAAGAGGACATTAAATTGAAAAAACGCATTTTTATCCTTACGCTTATACTATCACTTTTTCTTATTTTAACTTTAACAGGTTGCGATAAGTCGTCGCCCGTAAACTTTACAATCAATTTCGACTCACAAGGCGGTTCATATGTACCGCCAATTGATTTCTCTAATGATAAAACTACAACCTTTATTCCGCCTGCAAACCCTGTAAAAGAAGGATACATATTCGGCGGATGGTATTTTGACTTAAATTATGAAAAGGAATTCATTGAACAAACCTTTTCAATAGGGGAAGGTAGTATTACCTTATATGCAAAATGGACCATCTTGCAAAACACGATAACCTTTAACACTATGGGCGGAAGCAGCGTGGATTCAATAACGCAACCATACGATTCTGCGGTTTCTACTCCCGCAGCTCCAACAAAAGATGGTTACGAGTTCATAAATTGGTATGTGAACGAAGAATGCACAACAGAATTTGTTTTTGATAAGATGCCTCTTGAAAGTTTGGTTTTATACGCAGGCTGGCAGGATGTATTGAAAATTATGCATACCGAAAAAAATATCGCCTTCACTCAATATAATGATGAAAATATTTATTATTACGATAACATTGAAGATATAATTTACTTTTCTGAATATAACTTTGTTCACAATCCCGTTTCGGCGATTATTTCGGACTATGACAATTTTTGTGCTTTCAATTTTGCTTCCAAAGATTACGCCGAACTTTTTGTAGCCGAAAATCGTGATAAATTAATACATGAAAATATTAAGGCAGTTGGCACTTGTGTCTATGCCTATATGAATGATGCTTATGATTGTTTGAACTATGAGATAGTAACGATAGACAACATAATGTATGTTAGGACAAAAGTCAACTCGTATTCAGTCTTTGGTTTTTTTGAGCGAAATTCCGATGATAGTATAATTGAGGAAATTACGATACTTGGAGAAATAGAGGGCATACCGGTAACTTCCATATCCGATTATGCGTTTAGCAATAATAATTCCTTCAATATAACGCTTCCCGACAGTATTGAAACAATAGGCAGCTACGCATTTGGTTATAGTAGGCTGAAAAATATTATACTATCTGCAACAAGCAAACTGAAAACTATAGAGAGCAATGCTTTTTATAACGCTGAGATAACCGAATTCAACATTCCAACTTCGCTTGAAAGCATTGGTGAAAATGCCTTTGAATATTCTTCTTTGGAAACCCTTAATGTTCCCTTAAACAGCAATCTGAAAAATATAGGTCAAAATGCTTTTAATCAAACAGATTGGCTTTACAATCAAGAGACCGGACTATTATATATAGGAAAAGTTTTATATACTTACATCGGAAGCATGCCCGATATTTATGAAATTACCCTAGAGAACGATACTTTAGCGATTGCTCCGTTTGCATTTGAAGAAATGTCAAATATTTCGAGCATTATCCTTAATGAAGGTTTGGAAATTATTGGAGAGAAAGCGCTCCGTTTTACTGGTATTTCATCTTTGTCCATTCCTGCAAGCGTACAAGAAATTGGACTTTTTGCCTTTGGCGAAAATGCTATTGAAATAACCGTGGATGAAGACAATAAGTTCTATAAAGCGGTAGATAATGTTCTCTTCAACAAGTCAGGTACAAAACTCATAGGTTTTTATAACATGACATTAACAAGCTATACAATACCCGATACGGTAGATGAAATATGCGACTACGCTTTTTATGGAAGTGCGCTTGAAGAAATTATTATTCCTCAAAGCGTTACATATATAGGAGATTATGCATTCAAATACAGTTACAATTTAACTAGTATCTCTATACCGAAAGCAGTAACTTATTTGGGAACCGAAGCTTTTTATGACTGTGGAAATCTTACTTCGGTAATTATTGAAGATAACAGCTTGATGACTCATATTGGCGACAGCGCTTTTTTATCTTGTTATAGTTTGAATTCCATAGATTTTGGAGAAAACAGCGTATTAGCTTATTTAGGTTCATATGCGTTTGAAAATTCTGCTTTAACATCAATAGTAATTCCTGAAAGCATTACAGAGATAAGCGAAGGCACTTTCAACTACTGCGAATATTTAACAAGCGTTACCTTGCCTGATAGTATCATTGGCATAGGTAAAGATGCATTTAATTCCTGCATAAATTTATCGAATATCAATATTCCTTCAAGCCTTAAGACTATTGGAGAAAAAGCGTTTTACAAAACAAGCATATCCTCTCTTGTGTTGCCTTCTTCTCTTACTTCTATAGACAACTATGCTTTTGCGGAGTGCGCTCAGCTTTCAACAGTTTCTTTTGCCCAAGACGGAACCTTAAAAGAAATTCCTGCTAGACTATTCTATAAGTGCCTGCTTTTGACGGAAGTGGTTTTGCCTCAGTCGCTGGAAATTATAGGACAATACGCTTTTGATGGTTGCTCTTTACTTAGCGAAATTATTTTTCCTGCCAACCTGAAATTTATCGATGTAGCCGCTTTTCAATCTGCCGGCTTAACCACAGTCAATATTCCCGCGGGCATTGAAGTTATTAGCAATTATACTTTTAATAGTTGTGAAAAACTAGTTGCAGTCAACTTTGCAGGCACTAATATAAAGACGATAGGTCATAGTGCCTTTAATTATTGCGAACTCTTAGTAAATATAAACAGCAATAATACTCTGCCTAATGGTTTAGAGAAGATTGATGGTTACGCTTTTGCAAATTGCACATCACTTGCAAAAATTGTTATTCCTTCAAGCGTTAATATGATTGATCACCATGCGTTTATGTATACCGCGCTATCTGATTTGACCTTACCTCAAAATGATATTACTATGGGCGAAAATGTTTTCCTTGAATGTGATTCTCTCATATCTGTAAATATTCCTGCCGAGTTTACAAAAATCGGCGACTATGCTTTTTTCAGATGCACATACTTAAGTTCTGTTGCCTTTGAAGATAACAGTCATCTTTCCGAAATAGGTG
>DATESK010000230.1:0-7342 GCA_035270865.1 Clostridia bacterium
AAGAAAAATAATAAAATATCCGCAAAAAACATAGTTTACACGGGTATGATAGATGCGTACTTTGATTTTTGTTTGGGGAAACTTGAATACAGAACCGTAAAATTTGAAAATCAACTTTTAGATGTTGAGGACTATCAAGGAAACGCTGTGATAAATTATACCGAACGCGAAGTGCCTTACACACGCATAATAGAACACAAGCATTTTGAATTTGGCAAGCAACAAAAAACTGTTATTTCAAAAGAATTTCCATCAGAGTGGTCGGAGGGTTGCGAACCTTATTATCCCATAAACGATGAACGCAACAATGCTTTGTTTGAAAAATACAACGAACTTGCAAAGAAAGAAACGAATGTGATTTTCGGCGGTCGATTGGGAAGTTATAAGTATTACGATATGGACAAGGTGGTTGAGGCCGCACTCAAAAAAGTTAATGAGGTTTTTCATACTAACTAGAGGATAAAATGAAAGATATTAAGATTTTAGTTTCGTGTCATAAAGAAAGTTATGTTCCAAAGTGTGGTATGCTTTTCCCAATTCAAGTTGGCGCAAAAGGTAAAAAACATTTAGAAGGAATGCTTTATGATGACGCGGGCGAAAATATTTCCGAAAAAAATTCTAGATATTGCGAACTAACCGCGCAATACTTTGCGTGGAAAAATTTAGATGCCGAGTATTACGGCTTTTTTCACTACCGCAGATATTTGTCTTTTAACGAAGAAAGATTTCAAACAGACTCATACAATAATATCGTTTTTAGTAACATAAATGACGATGTCATCGAAAAATTGTGTTTGAGTGAGGACAGAATCGAAGAATTTATTGGCGATAACGACATTATAGTTCCTGTGCCTATGAATTTGAAAAACGATGTATATAAAAATGTTTACAAACATTACAAAGGAAGTCCTGACCACGATATAGAAGATTTGGAAGAGGCTATAGCTATACTTAAACGGTTGTATCCCGACTTTAGCGAATACGCTGATGAATACTTAAATTCAAGTATCTGCTATTTTCTTAATATGTATATTATGAAAAAGGAAATTTTCCACGCATATTGCGAGTGGCTTTTCCCTATTTTAGACGAATTTGATTCTCACAAAAATTATGAGTGTTGCAACAATTACGAGTGCAGAACGCCGGGGCTTTTGGCGGAAAGATTATTTGGTATATATTTAACTTATCTTAAGGCTACAAATAATGAATTAAAAGTCAAGGAAGCGCAGCAATGCTTTTTTGAAGATACCTCGTATCCATATCTATTGCCTGCATTTGCAGAGAATAATATTGCGGTTTGTTTGGCGTCAAGTGATAAATATATTCCTTATGCGGCAGTTGCTATTCAATCAATAATTTCCAACTCCTCAAAAGATAGTAATTACGATTTGATAGTTTTATGCAATAATGTTGATGACAGAAACAAAGTTAAATTACAAAGAGTTGTGAACGGCTTAAACAATTTTTCCCTTAGATTTATAAATGGCGAAAGCTATATTGCATCAAAAAAGTTGAACGAGAAAGAGAATATTAACACCACAACATATTTGCGCTTAGGAGCGCTTGACTTCTTGAAATATTATTCAAAAGCGGTGTACCTTGACTGCGACCTTGTTGTGAACGCAGACATTGCGAAATTGTACAATATTGATGTGAACGATTATTTTGTGGGCGCAGTTAAGGATTCTATTGAAGCCGGTTGGTGCAAACAGACTAGTAATCCGCAAACCAATTACAATAAAAATGTGTTGAAATTGAAAAGAGAATTCGAATATTTTAATGCGGGCGTGCTCTTGATGAATTTAGATGAATTAAGAAAAGAATATAGCGCAAGTTCCCTGATTAAAATGGCGCAAAGTTTCAAATGGTTGTGGCTCGACCAAGATGTTTTGAATATGGTTTGCGATGGCAGAACGAAGTTTTTAGAACCAAGTTGGAATGTGCTTGTGCACGATTTGAAAGTTCAACAACGACCTGAAAACGATGCGCCTCATGATATACTTGAAGGCTACCTAAACGCCTTGAAAAATCCTAAGGTTATTCACTTTGCAGGCAGAGTAATCCCAACAGTTGCTCCCGATGTAGATTTAGCAGATATCTTTTGGAAATATGCAAGACAAAGTATTTTTTACGAAAAAATATTGTCTTTGATTGTAGAAGAAAATGCGGATTTCAAGTCAAAAAAACAAAAACTTAGCTTTAAAGCTCGGCTTATTAAAACATTTTTTCCTAAGAATACAAAGCGCCGACAGTTTGCTAAAAAAATATATTATAAGTTGACAACAATCAAATATGCTTTTAAGAAACGCTAAGCTGGTGGCAATCAAATACGCTTTTAAGAAAAAGGCAATTAAGTGTGCTTTGAACACTAAATGACAACAAATTTTTTGATTTTCTTATTACCTCATAATTAAAAAGCGGTTACTACTTTTAGTAACCGCTTTTTATATTTAATAACATTTTCTAGTTTGCATCAATTCAAAAGATAATCAACCTTTCGCGCAATCTTCCATATAGGCATCACAAACTTTATTTGCTTCGCCAAGCATTACAATACTGCCGTCCTTAAGCCAAACTGCATTTTTACATAAACTGCGGATTTGTTCAATACTGTGTGAAACGATAATATATGTTGTGCCGTTTTCTTTGAGTTCGTTTATGCGCTTAAAGCACTTATTGCGGAAAGGCGCATCTCCAACCGCCAATACCTCGTCAACAAGCAAAATATCGGGATTGACATCCACGGCTATCGAAAATCCCAAGCGTGTTAGCATACCTGATGAAAAGTTTTTAAGGGGAACATTCATAAAGTTTTCAAGCTCGGCAAACTCAACAATTCTGTCATACTTTGCTTTCATTTGCTTTTTGCTAAATCCCAAAATCGCGCCGTTTAGAAAGATATTTTCCTTTGCTGTCGCATTCATATCAAAACCTGCGCCAAGATTTATAAGCGGAGCTATTGAGCCGTTCACGCACACCTTGCCGACTGTTGGCGCAATTACACCTGCAATGACTTTGAGCAAAGTGCTTTTTCCTGCTCCATTTCTGCCAATAAGTCCTAGTGATTCGCCTTGTTTGACTGTTATGCTTATATCGCGTAAAGCGTGAAATTCGCGGAACTTTAGTTTGCGCTTCAAAAACTTTATCGTAAATTCTTTGAGGTTATCAATTTTTTCCGTTGCTAGTCGGTACACCATTGAAACTTTTTCAATTTTAATAAGTATAGGCGCGTCAACGCTTGCGTCAGCCACGCGGTTATCATCCACTTGTTCAACGACTACATCTTCAGAAAACCCTGCCGCTAATTTTGCGTTGTCTGATCCTGCAAGAGCGTTTATACTTGCGATGTCTTCTTCTTTTTGGGATTTTGTAAGCTCTTTATTTTCGTCTGCCATTTATATGTGAAGTATGAAATACTTGCGCCTCCATTTGAAGATTAAAAGTCCTATTAAGAAGAAAACTATTCCAACTCCATAGCAAATTAGCGTTTCTTTCCAGCCAGGAATGGTCGAATACATAGTTATATCTCTAAAATATTTTACATAGTGAAACATAGGATTAAGTTGCATTATTTTCATTATCTTTGCCGGAAGAATTGAGGCATCTGCGTAATAAAAAAGCGGTGTCATATACATCCAAAGAGTAAGCATAACGCCGTATATGTGGTGCGTATCGCGGAAATACACATAGAAAGTGCATAAGATAAACGACATTCCCAAACTGAATAAAAGCAACGAGGGCAAGAATGGAATAGCTAATAACATTGTCCAACTAAATTTCACTTTGTAGGCAAGCATAACGATAAATAGCGCGATATAAGAAAATCCAAATGACACAAGTGCGGTTAGCACGCGCGTTAAAGGTAGCACGCTATAAGAAATCTTTACTTTTGTAACCATACCGAAATTATCAACTATGGATGTAAGGGAAGTTGAGGTCGATTGGCGCATAAGACCAAATATGATATTGCCTGTCAAAAGGTAAGTCTGGTAATTTTCGCCCGAACGGCTAACATTTAATATGCTGGAAAAAACAAAAGCCATAACGAACATATTCAGTAGCGGATTTAGAACTGTCCATAATATGCCTAGAACTGAATTGCGGTATTGCTTTTTTATATCGTTCTTAACCAAAGAATTAAGAACATAAGTTGATTTACGCAATCTATCAAAATTGGTGTTTGTTTGAATTTCTCTCATGTCTTAAATGCTCCCTAACTTTTAGTATTATAACCTAATGAAAGAACATTTGCAATTACATTTGCGTTTTTTGTGTAAATGAGACATTTTTTGAATTTTGCTTTGATTTGCCATTTTGTTAAAGGAAGTTTGTAAACAGAGATGAAAAACAAATATGTGATTTTATTTTGATTTGCTATTTTGTTAAAGATTTAATTAGTAAACATAGATGAAAAACAAATATGTGATTTTATTTTGATTTACGGTTTCTGTAGGCTCGGACAACAAACGATGGCAAAAAGAAAAGGATAAGAGGCCTTAGCGCGTAAATTTTGTTTTTGAAACCTAGCTTTTTTTGATTTGCGAGTTTCAAATTTTGTTTTGTTTGAATTCGCGCAGACTTAAAAGTAGGCTTTTCTGATACAAACATTGTAGGATAACAGGCCGCGTTTAGTCCTTCGAGTTGCAATTTCGTGAAGAAAATGCCTGACAAACGCTCGGATATAAACATTCTTTTAACGCCGTTCCCCATTCGCTCTTCAAATTTTGAAAGAATATCAAATATCCATTCTGCATAACGGAAGAAAATACCTTTTGGGAATATAAACATATTGTAAAAATAAGCGTTGTCGCCATAGATATATTTTTCTGCAGCTTCATTGTAATCTGGATAAAATTCTTTAATTAAAGCAATGGCTGTGTCAAGTTCTGTGATGTCGTGAGCGTTTTTATAGTGGTTGTAAACCGAAGTGCGCAGGTAAGGCATATTAGTAACAAAATCGCATGAAGACAAAATGTCTTCAACACTTTGTCGTGAATAGTTTAGTTTTTCCAAGTATCCTTCTTTGACATTTGCTGATTCAAAATATGGCTTGACGCTCTTTTTGAAGACAAAATGTCGGCGGTAGTGCATAAAGCCGATATAGTCGGGATTATCAAGTTTGTCATAGTTTTTCCATGCCCAATAAATGGCAGTAAGTTCATTATATGACGGATTTTTAATCGAGATATTGTCGCCTGTGTCATCACCTATCATATTCTCGCACATCCAATTAAAATCATTCGATTTTGCGGAATTTTCGTTTACGGCGTGTCCATTTTGTGCGGATAGTTCACTTCCCACGGATTGTTCATTTTGTGCGGATAGTTCACTTTCCAAGGATTGTTCTTTTTGTGCGGATTTTTCGCGCGCAAGCGCCCGCCCTAGATGTATGGGCGTTAATATGTCGTCAGAAAAGATTTCGGCGCGTTTATGATAAGAAATAAGAATCTTTATTTTCATAGTTTACATTTGCTTTTAGAGTTTTATCTAATTGTACCATTGCATCCGCTTGCAAGTCAAATATTATAAAACTATTGCTAGTTTCTATCGCGCGTGATATAATTATTTACAGTTTTACTTACACTTTATATTGTGAGATTAACATTACTACACGAATGGAATACGAATTTGCTTATCTGTACATATGCGCGGTTGAGTATAATTGAGTGGTTTAAGAAAAATATAAGCAACAAAGGTTAATATGATAAGAGAGAATCAACAACTTTTCAATAGATTAAATCTCATTATCGAGATGGCAGTTCTAGAGGCGTCTGTGGTTGTCAGCTATTGTGTGTGCTACTATGCTATAGCTTTTGCTTCCGCGCCTTTTACGCTCGCCGAAATTTCTCTTTATGGTTTGGCGCTGCTCCCTATATATTTTCTTGTTTACAGCTTTTTCAAAACATATGCGCCACTTCGCTCAATGACTTATTCGTCAATAATCAAAAAAACTTTTTCGGCAAACTCCATAGTAATGATACCTGTTATTATCGTTCTGCTGGCTATGCAATATTTTTATTCTACTTGGCTTCTGCTTGTTTTCTACTACTTAATCTGCTTATTTATGATGATTTTGAAACGCGTTTTGTTGAAAGCCATAGTGAACGACCTTAGAAAGCGCGGAATAAATTGCAAAACATTGATTGTAACTGGCAGCGGAAAGCCTGCGGCTGAATATCTTCAAGCAATTAAAACAAAAATGAGTATCGGCTATCAATTTATCGGATATGTGTCTGACGGCGATACGCTTGAGGGTGAACGCCTAGGTGGCTATTCCGAGCTTTATGATATATTGAACCGCTACAAGCCTGATGAACTTGTCTGCACTCTTGATACCGATAATGCGGACAGACTTCAACAAATCGTATCTGATTGTGAGAAGACGGGCACTAGAATTTCCATTATTCCATTTTGCTATCAATATCTTCCGTCAAATGCGCAAATTGACCAACTTGGCAATATTCCGCTTATTAACCTGAGGCAAATACCACTAGATAACAACGGCAAATACTTTGTTAAAAGAGTATGCGACATAGCGGGTTCATTGACTTTCTTAGTTTTAGCTTCTCCATTTATGCTGATTGTCGCATTGCTTATAAAGTGCACTTCTAAAGGCCCTGTCATTTTCAAACAACAGAGAGTGGGCAAAGACAAAAAAGTTTTCATAATGTATAAGTTCCGCACTATGGTTCAAAATTCCAGCGAAGAAACGGGCTGGACAACAAAGGACGACCCAAGAAAAACCAAATTTGGTTCTCTGCTGAGAAAGTTTTCTATTGATGAATGGCCGCAATTTTTCAATGTGTTAAAAGGCGATATGAGTCTTGTTGGACCTCGTCCTGAAATTCCTTTTTATGTTGCGGATTTTCAAAAAGAGATACCAAGATATATGGTTAAGCACCAAGTGAAACCAGGTGTAACAGGGCTTGCGCAAGTGAAGGGTTGGAGAGGCAATACTTCAATTGTGAATAGAGTAGAATGTGATATTTACTATATTGAAAACTGGACTCTTACGCTTGATTTATCTATACTTTTACGCACGGTTTTTGTCGCTTTTGCAAACAATGAAAAAGTAGTGCCAAAATCGAACAAAAATGCTATTGAATCCAAATCGTGTGAAGCGTTGTGGACTGATGGAGAAGATAACAAACCTAAGTTGTAAAAGTTGATAAGCGACATAACAAAACAAAGGTATAACGAAACAAAGGTATAACGAAACAAGATAACAAAACAAAGGTATATCAAAACAAATCAAAAATCCCTATTAAACAAAACTGATTATACGAAACAAACAAACAAACAAACAAACAAACAAACAAACAAACAAACAAACAAACAAACA
>DATESK010000231.1:0-2526 GCA_035270865.1 Clostridia bacterium
GACTCCGCACAGGGGTGGCAGTAGGCGATGAAAAGGTTATACGCAAGATGACTATAGGTAAGCAAGCGGTTGATGTTCACACCTCAAATCTGTCACAAGCTATAATTGATAGATATTTGCGGAAAAATTTGCTTGATGACCACTTGAAAGAAGTTATACCAGTCTATCGCGAGAAAAAGAACACAATGTACGAAAGTATGAAAAAGTATATGCCGACAGAGTTAGTGTTTACAAATCCAGAGGGCGGATTGTTTATCTGGGGCGAGTTTACAAACGGCTTAAATGTAACCGATTTGTTTGTTGAGGCGGTACAGGCAACGGACACCGCATATGTCAGCGGAAAAACTTTCTTTGCAAGTGAAGATGTTGATAACACTCTCCGCTTGAATTATTCGAATGCTAGCAATGAACAGATAGAAAACGGTATTAAAAAACTTGGCGATTTCTTCAAAAAGAAAATTGCGGAAAACAAATAGGGTAGAACTTGTTGCCTCTTAAGAAATAATATATAAATTCGACACGCTGTATAAGCGGGAAGAAAAGAAAATAAAGGATTGAAAATGAAATTCGACAAAAATGCAAAAAATATTCTTGATACCTTGCGTGAGCGCGGTTTTGTCAAACAAATCGTCTATGAGGATGATTTGTATAAATTGCTAGGCTCTGAGCCTGTAACCTTTTATATTGGTTTTGACCCAACGGCAGACAGTCTGCATGTCGGACACTTTATGCAGTTGATTGTTATGCGCCATATGCAACAGGCGGGGCATCATCCTATAGTTCTTGTCGGCGGCGGAACGGGTATGATTGGCGATCCGTCAGGCAGAACGGATATGCGCACAATGATGACAAAGGAAATTGTCGACCACAATGTTGAATGCTTTAAGAAGCAGATGTCTAAGTTTATTTCTTTTGAGGGCGAAAATGCGGCGAGAATTGTTGATAACGGCGAATGGCTTTTAGATTTGAACTATGTCAATTTTATCCGCGACATAGGCTCGCACTTTTCCGTAAACCGTATGTTGACAGCGGAGTGCTTTAAGGCAAGAATGGAAAAGGGACTTTCGTTTTTGGAATTTAACTATATGCTTATGCAGGCATACGACTTCTTGGTGCTAAACCAAAAGTACGGCTGCGCTTTGCAATGCGGCGGTGATGACCAATGGTCAAACATACTTGCAGGCGCAGATCTTATTCGCAGGAAAGAACAAAGAGATGCATATGCTGTAACATTCACCTTGTTGACTACCTCAGACGGCAAAAAAATGGGAAAAACCCAAAAAGGCGCTGTTTGGCTTGATGAAACCAAAACTTCACCATATGATTTTTATCAATACTGGCGAAATGTTGCGGACGAGGATGTGGAAAAGTGCTTAAAACTCTTGACTTTCTTATCCCTTGATGAAATTTCCGAACTTGTAAAGCATAATGATGAGCGTATGAACCGTGCTAAAGAGCGTTTAGCTTTTGAGCTTACAAAAATGGTACACGGCGAGGAAAACGCTGTTGAGAGCGAAGCGAAAGCAAGAGCCGCATTTTCTGGCGATTCGGAAAATATGCCTCAAAAAACGATTCCGCAAAATTTGAACTCTGTTAGTGATATACTAGTGGCAATAGGCGCAGCTCCCTCAAAGGGTGAAGCAAAACGCTTAATTGAAGGTGGCGGAATAAAAATAGACGATATAAAAGTTGAAGGTTTTAATGCGACAGTAAGCGAAGGCCAACTTGCAAACGGCTTTGTACTTCAAAAGGGCAAAAAGAACTATTTCAAGGTAACTGCTAGGTGAATGAATATCGCTTTATCAAAGGTCGCTATCAAACAGAAATCGAAGTAAAGCGCTCGCGGTTTATTGCAAGCATTTGCGGAGAGGTAGACAGCGAGAGTGCGCAAGCGTTTGTTGATGAGGTAAAAAAATCTTATCCCGATGCAAAGCACAACTGTTATGCGTACATTGGGGACGAACTGGGCAATGTTGCGAAGTTTTCCGATGACGGAGAGCCTGGCGGAACGGCAGGGCAACCTATGCTTGAGGTTTTGAAAAAGAGCGGACTTGTCAAAACTGCGGTCGTTGTAACAAGATATTTCGGCGGAATAAAATTAGGTACGGCAGGACTTTTATCTGCGTATACAAAAGCCGTTGTGGAATGTCTTAAAATTGCGGAAATCAAAACAAAAAAACAAGCAACAGAATGTGAGTTAAGTTGCGATTACGCCCAGTTTTCAACACTTGAAAGCATAATTTCGCAAAAACAATATGTATTGTCAAGCGTGGAATACGGCGACACGGTGATGGCAAAAATCTTTGTTACGCCTGACAATTTGAAGCAGTTTGAAGAAAAAGTTATGGAAAAAACAAACGGCGGTGCTAAAATTAAGTACGGAGAAATGCGGTTTGTTGAGTTTTAGATAAACAGATAGTAATTGCAATAAAAGCAAGATTGTAATAATATATAAGCACAATAGTGCAATAGAGGTGGAAAAATGAAAATCACAAAAGCAACGACATTGAAGCAAAAACCCGATTT
>DATESK010000232.1:0-5166 GCA_035270865.1 Clostridia bacterium
GATAAATTGTAATATTTATAAGGAATTTACCTAATGGAACTAAGACGCTTTTTTGTGGATGCCTCAAATTGCATCGGCGATAAAATCATAATCACAGGTGATGAGTTTTTGCATCTTAAAAATGTGTTAAGGATGAAATTAGGTTTCAAACTTATAGTTTGCTTAAATGACGGAAATGAAAAATTTTGTGAGATAGTTGAAATCCAAAATGATTCCGCAATAGTTAAGGTCGAAAAGACAGTTAGAAAGGACACAAAAAAGAATTATATCACGCTGTTTCCTGCTGTTTTGAAAAACAATAAATTAGATTATGTAATTCAAAAAGCGGTGGAACTGGGTGTTGATGAAATAATACCGTTTACCTCACAAAATTGCAATGAAACAAAATTTAATGAGGAGCGCGCAAATAGAATTGCGCTTGAAAGTGCAAAACAATGCGGTTCGGCAACCCTAACCGTTGTCAAACCTATGATAAATTTTGATAATGTCATATCCAAATTTGAAGAGTTTGATAACATTATTATGCCGTATGAGGATGAAACACAAAAGAGTTTTCAAAATTCTAATTTTATAGGACACAAACACGCAGTAATAATTGGAAGCGAGGGCGGTTTCACAAAAGAGGAAGTAGATTTAGCTAAAAATCATAATGCGCAAATTGTGTCGCTAGGCAGTCGTATATTGCGTGCGGACACGGCATCAATTGTTTCTGTTGCGCTTTTAATGAACGAGTTAGGGGAGTTGGCGCGATGAAAGTTATTGTTTTTTCACTAGGTTGCAAAGTCAACCAGTACGAATGTGATGCCCTTGTTGCGCAACTGCTTGAAAGAGGTTACTCAGTCAGCGAAAAACTTGAGTACGGCGATGTTTACATTTTGAATACTTGCGCAGTTACTGCCGAGGCAGAACGAAAATCAAGGCAAGGCATTACCCGCATTTTGAACATCAATGCTAATGCAAAAATACTAGTTTGCGGTTGCGCGTCGGAGAATAACGCTGAACCGTTTTCTGCGCGCGAACAAGTTTTGTATGTCGGCGGAACTGCGAACAAAATGGCAATTTGCGATATGGTTGACAAAATTGAAGCAAAAAACCCCGAGCACATCGTTTCTACTGCATTAAATGTAAACAACACTAAACTAAATATAAATAACACGACAAATGTAAACAGCACTATACAAAATAAAAATGACACTATATTAAACATAAATGCTCCAAATCAACAACTTAATAACAAAATTGATGTTAAGGAAATTGGCAATTCTTTTGAGGATATGGGCATATCGCAATCACCGCGCACCCGTCATTATGTCAAGGTTCAGGACGGATGCAACAATTTTTGCTCATATTGTTTAATACCTTATGTTCGTGGCCGCAGTCGTTCACGGTCGCTTGACAGCATTTTGGAAGAAATTGAATTTGCGTCAAAACACACAAAAGAAATTGTGCTGACGGGCATAAATCTTTCGGCATACGGAAGAGATAACAACAGTTCGCTAAAAGATTTGCTTATTGCAATAAAAGGCACAAATATTCGCATAAGGCTTGGTTCACTTGAAGTCGGTGTTATAAATAAAGACTTGTTAGAGGCATCAAAAGAGCTTCAAGGGTTTTGCGACCATTTTCATTTGTCTTTGCAATCGGGTGATGACGGCGTGCTAAAATCAATGAACCGTCACTACAACACGATTGAATTTATAAGTGCGGTTAAACTCATAAGGGAATATTATCCTACCGCCGCAATAACAACCGATATTATTGTTGGATTTCCGACAGAGGATGACAAGGCTTTTGACAATACCTTAAAATTTGCGAAGGATATTGGATTTGCCGATATTCACATTTTCAGCTATTCACCACGCAAACGCACAGTTGCCTATAAACTTCCGCAGATTGATAACAAAATAATTGAAAAACGGCATAAGGAACTTGAAGCTGTAAAATTTGAGCTACGCAATTCTTACAACTCATCATTTTTGAATATACCCTTAGATGTTTTGTTTGAGAGTAAGCATAATGGTTATTTTGTGGGACACACAAAAAACTATATTTCCGTATACAGAGAAGATGCCAAAAGAGGAGAAATATCAACTGTTGTTTGCACCGAACTTTTTAAGGAAGGAATTAAGTAATTAAAAATTTTAACTACAAATATAAATGTAAATACCACCAAATTTTGATTAAAATTTGATATTGAGCTTTGTTAATAAAAGGAGAATAAAAATGGACAAAAACTGTGTTTTTTGCAAGATTATTGCAGGAGAAATTCCCTCAACAAAAGTTTACGAGGATGAAAATATGCTTATCATTAAAGATATAAATCCTAACGCACCTGTGCATTTTTTACTGCTCCCAAAAGAACACTTTGCAAACATTATCGATATGAGTGATGCCCAAGCAGTAACTCTTGCAAAGTGCATAAAAAAATTGTCGACAATGGTAGATGAACTAGGACTAAAGGATGGTTTCCGCCTTATTTCAAACAAGGGAGAAAACGGCTGCCAAAGCGTTGAACATTTGCATATTCACATTTTAGGTGGCAAAAAATTACCTGAAAAGTTGGCGTAGAGGACTTTTATATATAATTTTGTTTTATTGTAATATAATCAATGTAAACGCAAAATAGCGCAACAAAAAAATTAGCAGAATTGCATTTGATTTCTTGACAATAATTGCCGTTAGTGTATAATTATTGATATTGCTCTCGCGTATGGAAACATATTTGAGAAGATAAATTCTTTATCAGAGGAGGTGAGTTTAATGTCCACAGTCAAAGTTGGAGATAACGAATCATTGGAAAGCGCAATTCGTCGTTTTAAGAGAAAATGTGCTAGAGATGGTATCATCGGCGATCTGAG
Organism: Clostridia bacterium; assembly: GCA_035270865.1. Classification (GTDB taxonomy): domain Bacteria; phylum Bacillota; class Clostridia; order Christensenellales; family CAG-917; genus STD2-102. Next base: position 2,859 of record DATESK010000232.1, read on the forward strand.
AAAGAAAGAGGCATATGAAAAGCCTAGCGTAAAGAAGAAGAAAAAGGCCGAGGCGGCGAGAAAAAGACTTTTCAAGTCATAAATCCACGCAAAATTAAGGTGCAAAAATTTTTCGAAGGATTTACTGAATTGGGAATTCTAGCTGTAATTAATCTTATTGAGAATTTTGTACTTTTATCAACTCAAGGAGAATTTGTATGAAGCTAAAAAGAGTTTTTTCATTAGTTTTGGCATTAGCATTGCTCTCTAGCTGTTGTTTAGTATTCTTTGCTTGCACAAGTAACGGCGCAAGAAGCGGGGCTGTTTACAATGAAAATTGGACCCCGACCAAAAAACAAGCTATGGTGCTTATTCCCGGACTTATGGCAAGCTCTTTTTATAACCTTGACGAAGAAAGTTTTGGTGAGGAACTCTGGGGCGTAAAAGGTTTTATAAATCTGGTTGAAAACTATTATACGCCTGGTCTTGAAAAGATAATTGCTGAATTCAATGCAAAATATCCTAACGAAGATTATACATTATACCCCGAGTATTTTGAAGCTAAAAGCAAAGTTTTACAAAATATAATGGATGTAGTTTTAAGTTGCGATGAAAACGGAATTCCGAACAAAACTGTTGGAATTTCAAATATGTCAAGCAGCGAAAAATTTGCAGCGTTTAACGGAATGAAATATATCTATGAAATGCTATTTACACGCTACAGCAATCAATATGATATTGTCGTTTGGCAGTACGATTGGCGCGGAAGTGTAGATGCGGCAAGTGGTGAACTTGCGCGGTTTATAGATAATTGCGGATATGAAAAAGTACAATTTTTCACTCACAGTCTTGGAAGCGTAGTCGTGGCTAATTGGTTGCAAAATAAAGACCATAGAAATATGACTGAACTTTTTGTTCCCTTTGGCGGCCCGTTTTTAGGCTCTATGGATGCGGTAACAAATTTGTTCAGCGACATAACTAAAAGCGGTATGATTGCGCAAATTATGGATTTGGTGGGAGTAACAGCCGATATAAAAAGCGTTACCACAACAATGCCCTCAGTTTATCAACTTATGCCGTTTTCGCAGTTATATGGCTCTGCAGGGTACGAAGAAGTAACACCTATCCAAATCGATGGACAGAATGCGACATTTGAAGAGTTTTACGATAAATTGATAACTCTTGATTCTGCCAAGAAAGAAAACAATGAAGTTAAACCGTTTATCGAAGACTTAAAAGATTATCAAAACCGCTATTTTGTGAAAGCAAAGCTAAATGGTGAAACGGGGAAATATATTGAGGACGAAAACGGCGAGTATGTGCATGTTACTTGGCTTGTTCCAACCGAATATGTTGTTGGTGTTGGATATAGCACAGGAAAAAGCGCGAATTTAATTTTTAATGACGATTTGAAAACAGCGGATTTGCAATCTATGACTGCGGATTTGACCGAGTTTGACGCAACAGGCTCAATCTATGATAAATATATTGATACAGTCGTAACTTGCGCTATGACGGCAGGTGAAGACCAAAGTATAACGAATGCTTCCAAATACTATGATAGATTGTACCACGGAGCAGGGGACGGAACGGTTTACGCATATAGCGCGAGCGCGGGAATGCGCTTAGATGCCGAAAATGTGCATTTAGTGTACGGAATACCGCACGGACCTCTTGCAAACAATTCTTACGGCGGTGATTTTGCTCCCGATGAATTGTCAGGTCTTGCCTACTTAAACGGTATAATGAAAAAACATGTGGAAAAGACGGATTTGCAAATTGCAAACACCATACCGCCTGCAGGTACTGTGGGAGTGCTGTTACCTCAAAAGGAAAGCGCTGGAGATCTTGCGGGTCGTATAGTTTCATTTGTTATCCTTGGCGCGCTTGCGGTTGGTGTTATCGCCTATGTGGTAACAAAAGCACTCAAAGACGGAAAATTTGCCCGAAAGTAATAATTTTTAACCTAAAATGCTAAAAACATATTGATTGTTGACCTAGCGTGGCATAATTTGTTCTCAAAACAACGCTTAAAAAATGATTGATGATTTTTAATTTGGGGGTGTGGCTCAGTTGGTAGAGCGATGCGTTCGCAACGCATAGGTCAGGGGTTCGAATCCCCTCATCTCCACCAAAAAAATAAACATCCGATTTCGGGTGTTTTATTTTTTTATATGACTTAATTGTTCAGCACAAAACAAAAGTTTTGTGCTTTTATTTTTTATTCAATATAATTTTTAGAGTGGCCTCGTAACGCTGCAATTTTATTTTTTTGCTTAGGCGCACAGCCTATCGCTCGTTTTGTTATGCTCAAGTTGCACAAAAATAT
>DATESK010000233.1:0-3839 GCA_035270865.1 Clostridia bacterium
CGAGGGTATAGTACAACCTCGTGACAAGCGAGGTCGTTTTATGTATAAAGCCAGAGCTTATGCAAAAGCAAATCTGAGTCTTAATGTTGTCGGCAAGCGCGGAGATTTTCATACTCTCGATATGCTCAATGTGTCCGTTGACCTCTATGATGAAATTACTTTGGACTTCCGTGATGACAATAAGGTTAATTTCAAAATTGAAGCAAGCGGGCAAAAAGACTTTTCCCCAAAACTGTTCACCGAAAGCGTAAAACGCGTACTTCCAAAGGTAACCGATGCTTTTCACTTTGCGGGGGTAGATGTATCGCTTGTTAAAAACATACCTTCAGGTGGCGGATTCGGCGGCTCATCCGCTTGTGGTGCGGCGTTTGCAAAATTGATGTCGATGGGAAATGGCATAGAACCGACTATGGATTTACTGCTTGAAATCGGAAGCGATATACCCTTTGTTTATGAGGGCGGAGTTAAGAGAGTGCAGGGAATTGGCGAAATAATGCAGGATGTCAAACTTCCCGAACTTCAGTTGCTTTTGGTAAAACCCCAAAGTGGAGTTTTTTCAAAAGAATGTTACAAGATTTATGACGAAATCGGCACGAAAGGCAGAGCCGATATTGACAATTTGATTTCTGCACTTAAAGCAGGCGACCTGTGTGCGGCAGATAAATTTGCTTACAACCAATTATCGGAGAGCGCGGAATACTTAAATCCCGACATTTCCAAAATAAAAAAACAACTTCGTTCGCTGGGCGCAGAATTTGTTATTATGTCAGGCAGCGGAAGCGGAGTTTGCGCAATTTTAAGGGACAGAGAACAAGGCGAATATATTCAAAGCAAGCTATCTAGAAAATGGTGGAGTAAAATAGCGAAAATTGTCGATTTTGGCGTTGAATTATTATAAAATTTTGCAAATTTGCGGCAAATTGATTTTGTTTTGCAAAAATTGGTTTTTCTATTGTAATTTTTTTTGATTTTTGTTATCATTGTCTTAAGTATTTAATATGCTCTGCAAACACAAATGGGAGAAATTATGGCGATTAGTACTAAGGACAGTTATCCGATTTATCTTTTTCACGAAGGTACAAATTACGAAGCTTATAAGTTGTTATCCCCCTCTCGCGCTACTGAGAACGAAGAGGACGGATGGCTTTTCCGTGTCTGGGCGCCTAACGCCTTGAGCGTATCTGTCGTGGGCGATTTCAATAAATGGGACGGAGCAAAAAACCCTATGCAAAGTTCGGTTGACGGAATTTGGTCGCTGTTTATTGCGGGATTAAAAGAATACGAAAACTACAAATATGCTGTAACGGGTAAAAACAAAAAGACCGTTCTTAAATGCGACCCGTACGGACTGCACTTTGAAACTCCGCCCGCCAATTCTTCAAAACTTTATGATTTGAGCGGATATAGCTGGAAAGACAGAAAATGGATGACCGACAGGGAAAGCTTTGACCCGTACGGAAGTCCAATAAATATTTATGAAATGCACATCGGCTCTTGGAAGCGTTATTCAGACGGAAATTTCTACAACTATTCGGCGCTTGCAGACGAGCTGATTCCCTATTTGAAAAAAATGGGCTATACGCATGTCGAGTTTATGCCCTTGACCGAATATCCTTTTGACGGTTCTTGGGGCTATCAAGTTACGGGTATGTTTGCTCCTACCTCACGGTACGGCACGCCTAAAGACTTGATGTTTTTGATTGATAGATTACATCGCTCAGGTATTGGCGTTATTTTGGACTGGGTTTTGGCCCATTTTCCGCGTGATGAACACGGTTTAGCAAATTTTGACGGCACTCCTCTTTACGAATATTCCGACCCGCGCAAGGGTGAGCATAAGGAATGGGGCACTAAGGTCTATGATTTTGGCAAAAATGAAGTCAAGTGTTATCTTATTTCCGCTGCAATGTTCTGGCTGGAGTATTTTCATATTGATGGAATTCGCTGCGATGCTGTTGCAAGTATGCTTTACTTAGACTATAATCGCAAAGAAGGCGAATGGGCGCCAAATGCTTTCGGCGGAAACTATAACCTTGAGGCAAAGGACTTTTTGAAGGCGATGAACACCGCAATCCTTTCAAAGCACCACGGAGTTATTTCCGTTGCGGAAGAATCCACCGCGTTTCCTATGGTAACAAAACCAGCGTACGACGGGGGACTTGGATTTAACTTTAAGTGGAATATGGGCTGGATGAACGATAGCCTGCATTACATCTCCCTCGATCCTTTCTTTAGAAAAGACAATCAAAAGGATTTAACATTTTCTTTGACTTATACTTATGCCGAAAACTACATATTGCCGTTATCTCACGATGAAGTTGTTCACGGTAAGCACTCTATGATTGACAAAATCCCCGGTGAATACAATGAAAAGTTCGAATGTCTAAAAACATTTTATGGGTATATGATTGGACATCCAGGGAAAAAGTTGAGCTTTATGGGCAATGAATTCGGGCAGTTTATTGAATGGAATTACACTAAAGAGCTCGATTGGTTGCTGTTGGAATATCCTAAGCATAAAGAAATGCAGAAGTTTGTCAAAGATTTGAATGAATTCTACCTTGAGAACAAAGCGCTTTGGCAACTTGACTGTTCTTGGGACGGATTCAAGTGGATTGTGGTTGACGATAACCGTCAAAATATTGTATCATTCATAAGGAAGTCGGCGGACGGAGAATATGTAATATGTGTTATGAATTTCTCGCCTGTTGCCCGCAACAAGTATATAATGGGTGTGCCCGAACTATGCGAATATAAGACTGAACTTATATCCAGTCTGAAAAAGTACGGCGGAGACGAAGCAAGACGACCGTCTTTCCGCGCAATAGCGAAATCTGCGCACGGTTACCCGTACAGCATTAAACTGAACATACCCAAAAATACGGTCATGTTTATTAAGCCTGATTACAAGGAGGAAGTTTTATGAATCTAAACAAAAAAGAGTGTATTGCTATGCTACTAGCGGGCGGACAAGGCGCAAGACTCGGCGTTCTGACCAATGATGTTGCAAAACCGGCAGTTCCCTTTGGAGCAAAATACCGTATTATAGATTTTCCGCTGTCAAACTGTATCAATTCGGGAATAGATACGATAGGAGTTTTGACACAATACCGTCCTTTTGAGCTTCATCAATACATAGGAAACGGACAGCCTTGGGACTTGGATAGATTGAACGGCGGTATCTTCGTTTTACCGCCATTTATGCGCGCTAAATCGGGCGAATGGTATAAAGGCACAGCAAACGCAATATGCCAAAACATAGATTTTGTTGACCGCTATGATCCCGAATATGTAGTGCTTTTGTCTGGCGACCATATTTATAAAATGGATTATGAAGAAATGCTTGACGCGCACAAGAAAAATAACGCGGACTGCACAATAGCAGTTTTGAATGTTACCATTGAAGAAGCTTCGCGCTTTGGCATTATGAATTTGAATGAAAAAGGCGAAGTGATTGAGTTTGAGGAAAAGCCTAAGCATCCGAAGAGCACAAAGGCTTCAATGGGAATTTATATCTTTACTTGGAGCAAGCTCCGCAAATACCTTATTGAGGACGACAAAGACAAGACCTCCGAAAACGATTTCGGCAAGAATATAATTCCGAAAATGCTCAAAGACGGACAAAGAATGTTTGCTTATGATTTCCAAGGCTATTGGAAGGATGTAGGAACGATTTCCAGCCTTTGGGAAGCGAATATGGATGTTCTAAACGGCACTTCAGGACTTAATTTGGGGGATGACAAGTGGAAAATTTATTGCAGAAACACCGCAGAACCGCCACACTATTTGTCCGATACTGCAGTCGTTAAAAACTCAATTGTAACGGAAGGCAGTATAAT
>DATESK010000234.1:0-3693 GCA_035270865.1 Clostridia bacterium
CTATGTTTTTCGCGCTTATTTTGTCAATTTTCCAACTCTAATTGAACCTTTTCTCAACTCTAATTGAACCTATTTCACCAATCTAATTAAACCTATTTCGTTTTCTGCTTATAGTATTATGCTTTTCTGCTTTGTAAATCCTGTGCAAACACATTGTGTCCAAGACGCTCCGTGCGTGTTTTCCATTGACCTTTAAGTTCCACTTTTCCGCTTTTTACACCCTCAATAATGTCTTTATAGCTATCGATAAATTCATTTTCACGGCGGGAGCATTCTTCACATAAAGCGCGCATTTGCTCTGTCGTTGCATTATTATTTATTGCATCCTCGTATTTTTTTATAAAATCGTCTTCAAGCGCATTTGCTTCTTTTCTAAAATCATCCGCATGGACAAATCCGCAAAATATTGCACGGTTAAGATATTCTCTTTTGAGCCAGTATTTCAAGCTATCCTCCTCATTTACAAACACGGGAGCCGTTTTTTCGCCAAACATTGTCGGTTTGAATATTGACAAACAGGGACTTGACGCGCCCGTAATCCAAATTGAGGGCGCTTTGCCGAAATGAACTACCATACTGCCCGTAGTCTGGTCGCCGAGTAAACTTTGGTGCATACACACACTTTTTACGCTGCCTTTCATAAACAGCTTTTTTTCATCGTCTGTATCATGCGAGCGAAGCGAATTAAACACATCTTTAATTTTTGCAGATTTTGAAATGCACTCCCCGCCAGACTGCCGTCTTTGCTTTGAACCCGAAAAGAAAGAGAATATCGGTTCACTATTTTTTGCACTAAACTCACCGTTTATGGACAAACGGTTGGAAATATTCCCGAAATCTTCAAGGGTTTTCACCACATACTCATTCCCTGCGGTTTCCAAAATATAGCCTTCAACCTTATCGGTTATTAGAAAGCTGTTATCGTAATAAAAACTTTTATCAAAACCGCAGTTTCCGCCTTGTCCGTAAGTTTTGAGTAAATTTATGATTATGTCAAGCGCTACTTTTGCAGAATTACCGCGTTCAAGCGCAATCCTTAACATATCCATACCCAGCAGTTTTTCGGTTTTTTTGTCCTTAGAACGGGTGAACACCGCTTCGTTTCCTATTGTTACGCCCTGCTCGTTTGTGCCTATCTCCGCGCCCCAAATCCAACTGGGCTTGACAAGCAATACCGAATTCGTATTTTCAACTTGCGGAATAGATATGTATGTACATTGCAGAGATTTTTCTATTTGTTTTCCGCCCTTAATAAAGACGGTGAGATTAGGCTCGTTGCAACCTCTGTCGCTGTTTTTTGCAAAAAATATTCCTTTATCGGAATTTTTCCATAAGGTATCGCACATATAATCCTCCCCGTAAAACTGCAAAATTTCAATATATTAAAGTGTATCATGGCCAAAGTAGTATTGCAAATTATAATTTGCATATTGAAATTCCATATGTTATACTTTTATTATTCTTTATATAAGAACTTCAAACTTTGGAGGGTATAAATCATCCTTATGAGTAAAGTGGTAATATGCCCCGACAGCTTTAAGGGAACGATGAGCGCAATCACCGTTGCCAACATTATAGATGAAGAAATTGCACAGAAGTATCCCAAAACGGATGTTGTGAAATTTCCTATAGCTGACGGCGGAGAAGGCACATTAGATTGCTTTAAGCAAGCGATTGAGTGTTCAAGCAAAACCCTTGAAGTCAAAGATGCGTATCTTAATCCAATCATTGCAGAATACATTATTTTGCGCTCATCAGTTGCTGTAATAGAAATGGCAAAAGTCGCGGGGCTTTACCTCATCGAAAACAAAAATCCCTCACTCACCTCAACCTACGGAATAGGTGAAATCATAAGAGAAACCTCACAACAAGGACACAAAATTATTATTGCTCTAGGCGGAAGCTCCACAACTGACGGCGGAGCGGGAATTGCGGCAGCTTGTGGCGCAAAATTTTTTGACGAAAATGAAAACGAATTTGTGCCAATGGGGGGAACTCTAAAAAACATTTCAAGAATTGATACTACTGAACTTATTAAAGCGGACATTACATGTATGTGCGATGTCGAAAATCCACTGTACGGCAAAACTGGAGCCGCTTTTATTTATGCCCCGCAAAAAGGCGCGGATAGCGCAATGGTTGAAGAACTGGACAAGGGCTTAAGGCACTACTCTAAAAAGATTGAAGAATTTCTGCACCGTGATATTTCCACCCTTTCTGGCGGCGGCGCGGCAGGCGGAATAGGCGCGGGACTTGTCGCATTTTTTGACGCCACACTAAAATCAGGCATTGACACCATGCTTGATGCCGTGGGTTTTGACAAGGCGGTGTCGGACGCGGATTTAGTCATCACAGGGGAAGGACGGCTTGATAAAACCAGCTTTTCAGGAAAGGTCATTGGCGGTATAATCAAGCGCGCCAAAATCTATAATGTGCCCGTTATTGCCGTTTGCGGACAAATTGACGAAAAATTATCGCTTAATGGTAGCGGGCTTTTATCGGCATATTCATCAAAAGCTGGCAGAAAATTTTTTGAGGAAATCAAGGCACACAGCGAAAACGACTTGAGAGATACGATTAAAAACGCTTTAACCACTCAGATTTTTTCGATGTTTGAATAGACTTTTATAAGAAAGCTGTGCGAATAATTTAATATACTGGAGTAGAATTATGAGAGAAACCGTAAAGAGAATTTTAACTTGGTCATCGCCTAGAGCTAACCGTAATATCAGCGAATACGGCCCAAAAGAGCGAAACTTTTTCCTTGTCGGTATGGCAGGTCAAAACATAATTTATGCCTTGATTGGCGCGGCATTAAATATGTTCTACACCGATGTGCTTTTTGTTGGAACAGTAACGGTTGCAATAGTTATGGCAGTATCCCGCTTTTGGGATGCCTTAAACGATATGATTATGGGCACGGTTGTTGACCGTACGCACACAAGATGGGGCAAATGCAGACCATATCTTAAATATGTGCCTATCCCTATTGCTATCTGCACGATTCTTTTGTTTCTGCCACTTGGCGGAGCTCCAGGATGGTTAAAAATCTGTTACATAGTCTTATCATATTTGTTATGGGAAACTCTTTACACCTTAGGCGATATTCCACTTTGGGGTATGACCTCTCTTATGACGCCTGACGAAAAGAAGCGTACAAAGCTCATTTCATCTGCGAGAATAGTCGGCAGTTTAAGCGCAATCGTTATTGCTTTCTTCGCACCTCTAAAAGATATGTTCGGAAAAATCAATATGGGTATATTCCCAAACACAGGCAAACCGAACTTTACAGGCTATTTTTCAGAAGCTCAAGGCTATCTTTTGGCGGTTAGCTTAATTGCAATACTGGGCGGAGTTATGTTTAGCTTCGTTTTCCCAAATGTCCGAGAACGCGTAGCTTCCAACAATTCAAAAGAGGCTGATACCACTTTTTCGCAGAACTTACAAATTATGTTCCGCAACAAACCTTTCCTGCTTGCCGTTCTGTCTATGATTTTAGGTAGCACGAAAAATATGGTAACCACAGCTGGTCTTTACTATTGCAAATGGGTTCTAGGAAATGGCAGCGAAGGACTTTGGATTATTATTTTCGGCGCAGCTTTTATCGGCGGATTATTGGTTTCAATGGCTATCAGCCCATACATAGGAAGACGCTTTGGCAAAAAGCGCGTTTTGATTGCAACATCCTATCTC
>DATESK010000235.1:0-7320 GCA_035270865.1 Clostridia bacterium
GGCTTAATTAAATCGTAATTAAGCACGCAGACACTACCCATTTCTGTTAGTCCGTAGCCTTGTTGAATTACGCAGGTTGAGCCTTCTTTCTTTAATTTTTCATTGAACTTAAGGCGTAAATTTTCGCTTAAGTTATCACCGCCGACATATATATACTTCAGCTGTTTTACTACTTCGCCGTTAAATGTCGGTTCATCTAAAATTTTCTGTAACATTCTCGGAATTAAACTCAAAACATTGATATGTTGATTTTTAATAAACTCAACTACTTTTTTTGGTCTGAAAATCGGCACAAGCGCGGATGCCATTTTTGAGCATAGAGCAAGATGAATACCTACCGCCAAACCAAAGCCGTGAAAAATAGGCAGCGCCGCAAGCATAGTATCATTTTTTGTGAAAGGATAATTCATGGACAAAAGCAAATTATCAATAAGGGCGTTCATGCATCGGCTAGACAAAATTGCGGTTTTAGGCGCGCCTGTCGTGCCACCCGAGTGCATATAGATTGCGGGTTCGTTGCCGTCACTCTTGTTTGCAGCATACGCGACAGGTTTTTTCAAACCTATAAAGCCTTTCCCCGTAATCAATGAACAAAATACTATTTTTACGCCTTTTAGCATAGGCTTGAAAACAAAATAATTTATTTCGTTGAGTAGCGCGAGTTTCGGTTTTGTTAATTCAACTTGCCTCGCAAATTCCACGGGACTGGTTTTGGGATGCACCATACTGGCAATGGCTCCCATTTTTGCGCAAGCATAAAATGCAATTTCGGCTTGCGGGATATTAGGCAAACAAATAGCTATGCAATCGCCCTTGACAATTCCCATAGCCGCAAAGCGCCCCGCGCATTTGTCAACTTCTTTCGCAAAATCAGTAAACGAAATTCTTTTATTTCTATAAACTATCGCATCGTCACGGTCATTATCCGTAAATTCCAGTGCGAAGTCATACATATTTTGATATACATTTCTCATTTTAACCTCATATTCTTTTATTATAATGTATAGATTTTATATAGTCAATAGCGATTCCGCAGTAATTAAGCAAAAGAAAGACACAACCACAATTTTGCGCATTTTAATAACGAATAACAGCTTTAGTAATTAAATACTTTTTTCCATAAATTAAACCGCTTAGATAACCGTTTTTTTCAACATTTATAATTGCGAAACAGCTTTGTTATCAAAACATATTTTTATTTGCAAACAAAAGCTTTATGTAAAGCAAAACACCCGCGTGTTGCACAGGTGCTCTGCTAAAGGGGAGATTATTTCATCGTTGGTTGATGATTAGTTTGTTGCTATAGCTTTTTGTTGCTATAGCTTTGCTTGTCTATAGCTTAATTGTACAATGTCTGCGGTTAGATTTTTCAATATTTAGCCTAAAATTTTGTCGATGAAATCATTGTTTACCGCTGTTTTTTGCAAGGTTTTTTACTAAAATTATTTTTCTCTAAGCACAATTACTGTTAGCGGATCGATGTCTAGGGGCATACTTTGGGCATCAGCAGCTTTTGCCATTTCAAAGTGCAAGTGCGCACCGCTATTTTCCTCAAGCGGCATCGAGTTAGACATAATACCGATTATATCGCCCTTAGTAACTGTTTGTCCCACCGCTACCTTAATATCTGCATCTAAAGAATAATATCTGGATTCATATCCTTCAGCATGTTTGATAATGACATAATTGCCTAGGAGTAAATCACCTTTTACTACTTCGTCCACAACACCGTTGCAGGCCGCATAAACATTTGCATCAGTTTCAGAGAAGAAGTCAACGCCTTGATGTGTCCTAAAATCTCCAGTTGTCTGGTTATAAACAACACTCACCGTCGAGTAACTTCCACCTTCGCCAACCGTACCTGTACTAGGTGCAGCAAAACTAATCGGTTCGGGAATAACATTGTCTTCGTTGTTGTCTACAGGCAACTCATTATCATCATTTTCATTGTCTATAGGAACTTCAGGAGTCAGTATTGTTTCCGCTTTATTGCTGTTTGCAACCGCTAGACCTATCATTGTTCCAATTGCCGCTATGCAAATGATTATTAGAAAGATATAGCCGTTTTTCTTAAAAAATTTTCCTATTTTTCTTGTTGTTTGTTTGAAATTCGCCATTTTGTATTCCTCCGTTTGAAAGAATTATTGACGGCAAAATAAATTTTATACACAAATTTTTTAAAAATAATAAACCACCCGAATGGGACGGCTATTTTAGTTTGTACTTCTATATTTTTAAATAATAAACCGCCCGAATGGGACGGCTTATAGTTTGTTCTCCATATTTTTAAATAATAAACCGCCCCGAAGGGGACGGCTGTTTTAGTTTGTACTTCTATTTCTTTAGTTTCTCTATGCTATTTCACTCTCTTTAGTAACAACCTTCTCTTTTTTAGGAAAAATAAAGCTAAAAAAGTCATTATCCAAATTCTTATCCTTGAAAATAAGGCTGAATATGGGCGTCACAATAAGCGACATAATCATTGATACCACGCCAATAAGAGGACTTCTACCAATACCTGCCTTTAACACAGCGCCAAATGAACCACCGCCAGTCTGCCAAATACCAAGTCCGATTATCATTGAAATCGTAATGACAAATGTGGAAATTATAGAAGCATAAGCTCCATATTTGTTGATTTTCTTTGAATATAAACCCAAAACATAAGGCCCAATAAAGCAACCCGCAAGCAAACCCCAGCTTAGACTCATCATCGTAACAATAGCGTCAATTTTCAATATCGCAAGCACTGCGGAAATACCCACAAAAACTAGGCACAGAACACGCAAAAGTATATTCGTATTTTTTTCGGGCAGTTCGCGTTTAACATAGCCCTTTACGAAATCGATGGTTACAGTTGAAGCCGACGATAATGAGAGTGCGGCGAGTGTTGACATACTTGCCGAGAACAACAACACAATGATTAGACCAAACAACGCCTCGGGAAGATTTTGCGTTATCATAAGCGGAACGAGCTTATCCGTTTGTCCGCCGAGTTCGCTGACAAAGGTTTGTTTATCCACAAATAGCGTAACTAAACTGCCTGTTAAATACGCTCCCCCGCCAACGATAAGTGAAAATATGGTCGATATAATTGAACCGCGTTTTATTGCCGCGTCATCGCGAATTGCATAGAACTTATGCACCGATTGAGGCAACGCCCAAATGCCCACCGAGGTCAATAGCACCATAATCACTACATTGAATGCAGGACTGTCAATAAAACTTTTGCCCGCTGGAATAGCCGTCGAAGGAATAATTCCTAAACCGTTTTGCGTTAGCGCGGTAAAACCTTCGCTCCAGTTCACCTTATCTCCCGAAATTAGCATAAAAATCATAACAACAACGCCTACAAACATTATGATTCCTTGAATAAAGTCGGTTATGGATGTGGCAAAATAACCGCCCATAAAAAGATAGAGCGCGGTAAGAACAGCGAGGATTAAGATACACCAAATAGTGTCAATCCCTATAACTGCTTCAAAAATACTTCCAAGACCTTGATAAACCGAAGACGAATAGGGTAAAAGAAATAAGAAAATAACGAGGGAAGTAACAAGTTTCAAATGTTTACTCTTGTAGCGTTTTTCAAAAAGTTCGGGCATAGTTCGCGCGCCGAGCGTTTGAGTTATATGTCTTGTGCGCTTTGCTAACACAAACCAGGCAAGAAATGTTCCGATTAGCGCATTGCCTATACCAATCCATACAGCCGCTAGTCCGTAGCTCCAACCGAACTTCCCAGCGTAACCAACGAATATGACTGCGGAAAAATAAGTAGCGCCATACGCAAACGCTGAAAGCCAGCCACCTATGCCTTTTTTGGCGAACATAAACTCATTGATACTACTACTTTTACTTCTGCAAATGATTGCAATAGTCACAATTACCAAGATATAAAGTGCAAAAATAACATACTGCAAAACGCCTGTAGCTGATAAAAAATTGCCTGTACTTAACATATTTTTTCCTATTGTTTGCATTTAGCAAACTATTTGAGTTTTCACGCGAAACTCACTCACTTTAAGAGTGTAACATTATGCGGTTCTCAAGTTATACGACAAAATTACTTTTTCAACAGTTCGAGAATATCCTTTACCGAATCTATTGTATAATCCGCTTTAACTTTTGATTCTTCTTTCATTTGAACGGTTGTTTCGCCCGACAGCACAAGCACAGACACAAATCCGCAATTTTTTCCAAAAGCTATATCTGTGTAAAGTCTGTCGCCAACCATAGCAATCTGCTTAGGCGCAAGATTATATTTTTTAGCTATACGCTCCCCTGCAATAGAGTGCGGTTTGCCCATAATAAAGTCGGCGGTGCGCCCCGTTGTCAAGCGTATCGCTTCCATCATCGCGCCCACATCAGGCATAGGACATTCGTCAGCAGGACAATTAAAGTCGGGATGAGTTGCAATATAGGGTAAGCCCTTCTTAACAAATTTACAAAATTGATATAGTCTGTCGTAAGTAAGTGTTGTATCGAATCCGATTACACAAATATCCGGATCGTCATCTACGACCTCAATACCGTATAAATCAAATTCCGCGCGAAGACGCGTATTGCCTAAAAGGTATACTTTGCTTCCGCGGTAATTATCCAAAATATATTCGCAAGTAACTTGTCCGCTTGTGTAAATTTCATCGGAATATACGCGTAACCCGATTGAGTTTAGATTTGCGATATAATCGGTGTGCATACGCGATGAATTATTTGTGAAAAAGCAAATACGCTTGCCCATTTTTCTGAGCGCGTTAACTGCCGCAAACGAACCTTCAATTTCCTTTCCGCTAATATATACGGTGCCGTCTAAGTCGAACAAAAATAGTTCAACATCCTTAATATTCCGCGTAGTTGTCTTTGCCATATCCTATGTATCTCCCAAATTGAAAATTTTATAAACACAAACATTTTCAATTTAATTTTCATCAAAAAGCATTTTAATGTTCAAAAGCGAATTGGATTATCCAAAAAGTCATTTTCAAATCGTTAGTGTTGGGTTTCATTCGACAGAAGTTTGAACCCTTAAATATAATTCTCAAGCGCACCGCTAGCTTTAGCAAACCCCAAGATACCGCCGGCCAACTCCCCTGACAGCGAGAGCAAAGTTAGTAATTCCTTTGCGCTGAAAGTTTTTGATAGCCAGTAGCCTGCATCCGAATACTGCCGCCGCCAAAATTTTTGAGCTGATTTGAAATCCAAATCGCAAAGCGAGGATAATAAATCTTTTCTATACTCGTTAATTATATACTTTATTCTAAAATACTTGTTAATGGACAAAATGTCAATTCTTTTGACTAGAGAAAAGTAGTCAAAGCCACATTTCTTTTCCAATAATTTCATTGTTTTTACCTTGTCGGGCGGTAGCAAGACATCTTGACAATCGGAGGATAGGAAGCAAAAATAATAGCCTGCAAGAAGATATGAAGCCATAAACACATATTCGCCCAAAACTCTACTACCGTTTGCGCGCGCTATCACATCAGCAAGAATTTCAGCGGAAGAAACAAAACTTTGCCGTTTGTTCTGTTTGGAGATTTCGGCTAGTTTCCAAAAAAGCTCCACCGCGTCAACTATTTCGCCCTCTAAAATAATCGACTTGGTAAAAATTTTCGGTTTCTTTTTTATCTCATCACCGAATGTTGTTTCAAAAAGTAAGCCTTCAACTTTTCTTTCAAATTCCTTTAAGGGTTGGGATAAAACTATACCCGTGCCAGCGGCGATAAGTTGCTTCGGACAGTTATTTAATATTTCTTCGTCTGCCGCTACAAATTTCGGGGTTTTTTCGTATGATAAATAGCAATCAGAGGACGGCGCTGTTGCAAAAAGAGCAAAATCTAAATTTTGCCGTTTTGAATAGAGCGCGCAAAGTTCGCATATTCGTCCGCTTCCAACCCCCAAAGTGAACCTCACAAAGTCGGGAATATCATCCAGCATTTTGTATTGCTCTGTTATGCTTTTGTTTTTTGGTAAGCTCATTTCGAAAACACGGAAACCCGAATTGTTCATTAAAATAACAAGTTCGCGCGCGATATGCGCTATGTCATCGATGTAAAGAATCGCAACTTGCGGACAGAGAGAAAATTCCGAAACAAAATGCGGTATTTTTTTCGCCATGTCTTTTCCCACCATAACCGATACGCCGTCAATTTCACGGCAAACAACATCGGAATTCAAGAGAGAATCCACCTCGTTGTCAAGTTCTGCCGCCACTTCATTTTCTGCAATCTCAAATGCGTTTTGTCTGCTCATTTCAAAAATTGATTTTTCCATATAAAAACCTCGTGCAAACTATATCACGGGGTTATTATCAAAGTATGAGAAGATTTGCCAAACAACGGCTTTTTGTGTCGATTGAATTTTGGCTAAATTTCCAAGTCAAATAATAACGCAATAAAACTAGTTTTTAGAGGAATTTTTCATTTGAAGGGCAATTTGGTAAATCTCATTTTTGCTTATTCCCCTTTCGCTTGCAACCATTTTCACGGCGTTTTTTTCGTCTTTACCGTTATCAAGATAATATTTCAAATGTTCCTTTTCAGATAGTTCCAATAGCTTGTTTACTTCAATGCAACCATCCACAATAAGCACATATTCGCCTTTTGGCTCACCTATGTTGAAATCAGCAAGTGAGCATTTAAGAATACTTTCGTGAATTTTTGTGAGTTCTTTGGCTACCCATACCACTCTGTCGCCAAACACATTAAGCATAATTTTCGCATCACTTATAATGTCGTGAGGCGCGCAGTAAAAAACCATAGGTAGGTTGAAAGTTGCGTACTTTGATAGAAAACGAACTTTATCACCCGATTTTGACGGCATAAAACCTAAAAACGCAAAACCTTTTGATTGAATTCCGCTTAAAGCTATGGCAGTTGTCAATGCTGTCGGGCCAGGCACAACTTCAACTTCAATGCCGTTTTCTCGGCACATAGAAACCACATTCGCGCCAGGGTCGGATACCGAGGGCATACCTGCATCAGTTATAAGCGCAACTTCTTTTCCATTCAATACAAGAGCGCATATTTTTTCCGCCGCCTGCTTTTCGTTGTGTTCGTGGCAAGCAAAAAGCGGTTTCGTTATCTCAAAACGGTTGAGCAATGCAAGAGAATGTCTAGTGTCCTCGCACGCAATATAATCCACCTTTTTCAAGGTTTCAAGCGCGCGCAAGGTAATGTCCCCAAGATTTCCTATTGGTGTTCCTACGATGTATAACTTTGCCATAAATCCTGCTTTTGTTGTTTTAGTATCGAATTATAATTATATCTCTTTTTTGATTTTTATCTCCATTCCGACTTTCCCGCCCTTTGAAGCCTCGAT
>DATESK010000236.1:0-5461 GCA_035270865.1 Clostridia bacterium
TATTGTTACGGGTATGAGTTTGCCTTCCAAAATCGGCGCGCCCATATCCACCTTAACGCGGGCGACTTTGCCGTCTTTTACTTCAAGTTCGAGCGTCTTTATACCCGCAAGGGTTTCCAAAGTTATTAGCTTTTTATCGGTTATCTTGTTGTCGTAAAGGTACTTTGCGATACAGCGGACAGCGTTTCCGCACATCTTGCCTTCGCTTCCGTCAGCATTGAACATCCGCATTTTCGCATCGGCTACTTTTGATGGTAAAATAAGAACTATACCGTCTCCGCCTATTCCAAAATGACGGTCGGAAGCAAAAATCGCCAAATCCATGGGATAATCTATTTTTTGCTGGAAACAATCAAAATAAATGTAATCATTTCCAAGCCCCTGCATTTTTGTAAATTTTAACTTCTGCATATTACTCCTGTTAAGTGCCAAATTTTTTAGTAAATTTTAACCACTTCATAATCTTCTAAAATCCACTTCAAATTCTTTACTTTGTTCCAAACAGTCTGTCACCAGCGTCTCCAAGGCCAGGTAGGATATATCCGTGATCGTTAAGCTCACGATCAAGCGTGGAAACATAAATTTGCACATCGGGGTGAGTTTCGGCTACCCTTGAAACACCCTCAGGCGCGCCTATAATTGACATGAATTTGATTTTTTTACATCCCAATTTTTTTAAGAAACTGATTGCAGCGCACGCGCTTCCGCCTGTCGCAAGCATAGGGTCAAGCAAAATAGCGATACTTTGCGTTATGGTTTCGGGGAGCTTGCAGTAGTATTCGTTCGGCTCAAAAGTTGTCTCATCACGGTAAAGTCCAATGTGTCCCACTTTTGCCATAGGGAACAGTTGATGAACGCCGTTTACCATTCCTAAACCCGCGCGAAGTATAGGAACAATGGTAACTGCATTTTCACTCACAACCCATTGCTCCACCGTTTCAAGCGGAGTTTTTACCATGATTTGCTTTAGAGGAACATCGCGCAGACTTTCATAGGTCATAAGCGTAGTGATTTCCTCAACCAACTCGCGAAACTGCTTTGTATTCGTTTTTTCATCACGAAGAAGAGCAATTTTGTGCCGTATAAGAGGATGGTCGAAAATTGTTACATTTGGATATTCTTTCACTTTTGTCCTCCGTTTTGTACATTTTTCTCTAGTCTAAATTTTTAACTTCTGTTTCCAACACCGTTCGTTTATTTTTACTGATATGAGCGAAATCGTCTTCAGGCTCGGAAAGATGCAAGGCTTTGCGGAGCGCAAGAACAATCCATGGCGTAACGATTGCGGCAACGCAGACTTCTATAATAAAATTGACAGATATCAACATTGCAAAAAACGCGCCGTCTATTGCTATCCCGCTTATAGTCTTGCCAAAATTAAAGGCGGCAAGCATACCAAGCACAAGTCCCGTGTTTGTAAGCGTGCCAATTACAGATGAGAGCGAACTTGAAACTAATATGCTCATTCTTTTGTCTAGCAGTTTGCCCTTTCTTTTTCCAATCAAAATGGCTAGCCGTCTTAGTCCGACATAGGAAAAATAAGTTGTTATTCCTATCATTATTCGGGGCACAACGGATACCATAGGATTGTAAAACAAAGGCGACAAAACCGTGGGACGCACTACTGTCGCAAGCAAACTTGCAAGCCCGAATGCGGTTGCTAAAAATATGCCTACTTTCCCGCCCACCACTTGACAACCGATGTAAATCGCAAGCAAAGGGATGAATGCCATATCAACAAAACCAATTTTGAAGGGCACAAAAACAAATAGCAAAATGAAAGTTAAGAGAACGCCCGATATTGCAATATCTCTTGTCGAAAATTTTAAGTTGCTTTTATTCCCTTCCATATCTACTCCACTTATGCCTGCTGACTCAGACGAACATTGCTTTATTGCCTTTTAATATATGCGCAAAGTTTTATTTCCTATAATATTCTTTTTGTCGATTATAAAATAAATCCCCCGATAAGTCAATCATATGAATTATTTAGCTTTTCGCTAAGCAGTATTTTTTTGGTTTGTTATCTCGAACAATTTTTGTAAAGCTAGTTTTACCAAAAGCAGTTTTGGCTCGCTCTCTAAAACAAACTTTTGCAATCAAGCTAGCAAAACAATAAATATTGACTTCGACTTCTTTTCCCTTTATAATAAAGTATTGTAGTTTACATTAAATCAAAAGAGGTTACTAATGGTCACTAAAATCAAAACATATCTATCCGAGCATAAAGCGATTATGCAGTTTGTCAAATTCACACTAATAAGTATGATTGCGGGACTTTCCGAAATTGTTTCTTTTCTTATTTTAAGCAATGTATTGCCAAAAGTTGGTGTAAACAGCGCAGTAAATTGGTTCGTTTTTGAATATTCAGCTGCGTCAGGCGGACTTGGCGCGCTTATTGCGTTTTTAATTTCAGCAATAATTGGACAGGTAATATCTTTTGTCGTCAATTTCAAAAAAACCTTTCATTCCACAAATAATGTTGCCTTGAGCGCAATCGGGTATGCCATTATGGCAATTCTCATTATCGTAGGACTTAACACCTACATAGGCGGACTTTTGAACAACGCGCTTTGCCGTGTTATCCCAAATCAAGGTCTTGCAAGCTTTATTGCAAAATCTATATGTCAATTCTCATCGTTTATAATTGTATTCCCTATGAATAAGTTCGTTATTATGCGCGAGAAAAAGACTCCTAAAGATGCCCAAGTTGGAGTTCTTTCAACCGATGAAAACGGCATTTTAACAGAAGCTCAAACCGAAAATCTTGCGACCGAAATGCAGGAATTAAACATAGCCGCCGACACGGACAAAGAATAATAAGGTACAATCCCGAATTCTGACATCAATTTTGACATCTTCTTAGTCCCAAAAAGATGTCAAAATCACTTTTTTAACAATTTATTTATAAAACAAAAAAAACCGCTATAGACCTTATGCTATAACGGTTTTCTTTGGTGGAGATAGTGGGACTTGAACCCACGACCCTCTGACTGCCAGTCAGATACTCTAGCCAACTGAGCTATACCCCCGAGGCAAAAATTATTATATCATAAGTTTTACAATTTGCAAACAGTTATAGTAAAAAAGTTGTCACCTTAATTTGTCATTCCATTTTGCGGTGTATCCGACACTTATAAATTGACATATTGTTTAGCTTAGGTTAATATTTTTTTATAACAATAGAGGAAAGCGTTTAGCTTTAGCGTTTTATGCTAAGTAGTGTTTTAGGAGGAACTATGAGAAAGAGATCGCAGGATTATGTTGAGGCATCCATCAGTATGGAAGACCGCATTGAGCAAAGAAAAAAGCTCAACAACAAACTAATTCCGTTCAACATTTTTATTGCAGTTATTTCACTTGTTGCAATAATATCTTTACTTTTGGGGAATTTCTGGTCTGTTTCGATAGAATACAATGTTGACAACGCGACCATAGAGCAACTGGTTGCAAGCGGTGGCGGTCTACCTGAAGAGGTAGCTGTGGATTATAACGCATTAGATATAAATGTTGCATTTGTGGTTTCCTTGAATTTACAACCCAAAGATTTGATAAAAGGTGTTTTTGGCGACAATAGCGATGCTGTTTCGGCGATGATTGGTAGCGTTCTTAAAGATGTTCTCAACACGGCAAAGGATTTGGTAAAACAAGTTTTTAGCGCAGGAGTGAAGATTGCTCTTGTCACTGCTTTTAACGAAATAAAAAACAATGAAGAGATTGCCACACTTATAGGTGATATGGATTTACAGCCTGTTGAAGACATAGTTGTAGAATTGTTTGAAGAAACGCCCGATACGGAGCAAATAGGGCAAGATTTGCTCGCTTTTATATCGGCTCAGGTTGCAGCTTCAGGGGAAACACTCACCCCCGAAATGGAAAACGAAATTATGGCGTCTTACAATCAAACAATCACTTCATTGTCTGATGAGGGAGGCAATTTTTCTTTGGGAACCGCTGTCGAAGTTATGCTCACCGAAGCCGGAGTTGAAACGGGTGAAGGTACGGGTTCGGTTGTAACAGAAGAGCAAATTCTCGCATCTGTTGAAGCACAGGTTATGAATAAAATGGACGAAAACACCCAAAAATATATTGCGATAGCGTACAAAATTTTAGGCGGGATTTTGGTTTTCACTATGGCGCTGTGGGCTAGCCTTTTAATAATGACTATACTCCGCACTCTAGTGGCGAAACGAAAGGGCGTAAAATTTTGGTATATTATACTTTTCGGCGCATTACCTTTCCTTTTGTTTTATGCCATACCTACTCTTGGAATCAAGTACGGAATGCCACTTGCAGAACAATATTTAGGTGAGAGCGCGGGAATGCTAAGTAACTTAGCAATCAGCTTTTCAAGCATATCCTTTATATCGGCAATATGCACGCTCGTGTTGATGCTAATGAGCATATTTGTGTACGGCAAGCTAAAGCGCAACGCAAAACACGCCTAAACTGTTTTGCTTGACTTTCAATAACCGACAGTTCTACATCATATAAACAACAAAAGATATAATTGCCGTTTTTAGAGCGGGCTTTGGATTTTGTTCTTAAACCAAAAAAATTTATAGAAATGACGACACAAGTTTGCAGTCGTCATTTTTTGTTATAATGCGACTTGTTTTTTCAAAATGACTCTTGAATTAAGATAATAAAGTGGGTATAATGTGTATTGCAAGCAAGTTTTCACATTGTTACGCTAAGTTAGGAATTGTACTATCTCATTGAACTAATAAAAAAAATAATTGCCGTTTTATAGTTCTACGTTCTATAAACAACAAAAGTTATGATTCCCGTTTACAGTCTCATTCAAATAATGCGGGAAACGCTTTTATTATAAAAATTTATTACTAAAGGAGCTGTCATATGGAAAACGAAAAACAACTTCAAACGCTGGTTAGCAGTTTCGGCGACTGGTGGAAACAAGGTTTTGAAATCCCCGAAATGTCGCAAAAGCTGTATCCCTACACCGAAATGTTCAAGCCTATAACGATAAACAAGCTCACGCTGAAAAACCGACTTGTTATGGGGCCTATGGGCAATGTATCGATGTGCGAAGAAACCGGCCGACCAAATGTGAAAATGCTCAAATACTTTGAGGAGCGCGCAAAAGGCGGAGTGGGACTTATCACTTCGGGGCTTGTGCCAGTATCCTTTGGCATAGACACCTCGCTTATCGAACTTGGCGACCTATCTTACTTCCCGCGCATTGACAGAAGCAGAACGGTTTATTCGGCTTGGCGCGACCTTGCCAATATGTGCCACGCTCACGGTTCGCATTTCTTTATTCAACTAACAGCCGGACTTGGACGGGTTGGCAATCCGCAATGCCTTACCAATCAAATGACATTCCCAAGAAGTTCAAGCACGAACCCAAACTGGTATATGAAAGATGTACCCTGTCTTCGTTTGTCCGACCGTTCCTGCAGAAAAATTATTAAACGCATGGGACAAGGCAGCGCAGACG
>DATESK010000237.1:0-12449 GCA_035270865.1 Clostridia bacterium
TATCAATCCCTGCTAGGCGAATAATATCAAGCGGCGGCAAACTGCCTCCCGCCGACAAAAACGCTTTGTAGTCTTTGACTGCCGTTTCGCCCTCGCTTAAAATTCGCTTAGCGATAGAAACCGCGGCTGTAATTCCTGTCGCATATTTGTAGACATAAAAGCTGTTGTAAAAGTGCGGAATTCTTGACCATTCGCAGGCAATCAAATCATTATGCTTGACCGATTTCCCATAATATTTTTTGTTGAGTGCAAGATATTTTGCATTAAGACTTTCGGCAGTAAGCGGTTCGTTTTTCTCTACCATTGAATGCGCGATAACTTCAAACTCTGCAAACATAGTTTGGCGGAAAAGTGTCGTTCTAAACATATCAAGATAGTATGACAAAAGATACTGTTTCATCTCGCCCTTTGCAGATTTCAAAAGATATTTCAGCAACAAAACTTCGTTTACCGTACTTGCTATTTCAGCAACAAAAATTTCATATCCTGCCTTTTCAAATGGTAGCGCTTTGTTTGAATAGTAACTGTGAATTGCGTGTCCTAATTCGTGCGCTATTGTAAATATGTCATTAGTGGTTTTTTGGTAGTTTAACAGAACATAAGGATGTGTGCCGTAAGTGCCCCAAGAATACGCACCGCTTCGTTTTCCGCGTGTTTCAAAAACATCAATCCAGCCTTCGCTAAATGCGTTCTCTAAAAGTTCGATATACTCAAAACCTAGGGGTTCAAGTGCAGATTTGACAACATTAAATGCTTTTTCGTACGATAACGCAAGATTTTGCTTGTTCACAATCGGAACATAAAGGTCGTACATATTTAGAGTTTCTACGCCCAAAATTTTCTTTCTTAGCGCAATATACTTATGCAAAGATTTCGTGCCTTTGTCTACCGCAAAAAGCAATTTTTCATATGCCGACGGTTTGACATTTTCTTCATACATCGCATACTCAAGTGAACTGTCAAATCCACGCAGTTTAGCGTAAAACCAATCCTTTTTTACATTGCCTGCATAGATTGCGGCAAGGGTGTTTATATGCGACTTATAAGTGGAAAACATTGAGGTGAATGCATCACGGCGAACTGTTTGGTCGCTGTTTTGAAGTAGCACAGAATAAACTCCGTGCGACATTTCCACCTTTTCGCCGTTTTCATCTTCAACGGGCTCAAAGTGAATATCTGCATTGTCAAACATAGAAAAAACAAGTTGTGAATTGTCGGAAAACGCACCTACTTCGGCGATTATTTTTTCTTCTTTTTCGGATAAAACAAGTTTTTTGGAACGCAAAACCTCCGTGAAATAAACCGAATAATCAACAAACTTAGGGTTCTCAATAATTGCTCTTAATTTCTCATCAGAGAACTTGCAAAGTTCGGGCATAACAAATGCAAACATTGAGGACAACTCCACCGCCTGCATTTCAATTCTATCACTCATTGCTTGAAATTTAGAATTTGTAGTATCGGTGTCTTTCTGCATTTTTGCCCATACATAAAGTTTTGAAAGCAGAAACGACTGTTCACTTTTCTTTATTAAAAAATCATAGAGTTTTTCTTCATTGTCAAGCTGACCTTTGTATTCAACAAGGCTTGCGGCTGTTGGCAGAAGGGAAGCAAATCCCTCTTCCCATTCTTTTTCATCTTTTATTATATCGCAAATTCGCCACTTGTATTGCTCTTTGATATTATTTCTGTCCTTCATTTTTACCTCTACAATTTTATGTTATTAAGGTTCAAAAACTAATTGTTAAATAAGTCGTTAGACATAAATTTTGCATCACAGGTTACATTAAGTCCCAATTTGCGCAAAGTATCCTCATCGGTTTCTTTCAAAATCACCGTGGAATGAGCCTCACAGCCTTTGAGCTTTTTAAGTTGCTCCACGGCTTTTTTCGCTCCCTCGTCGGTGTTTGCGCAAATAAACAAAGCAAGTAACGCTTGCTCAAGACTTAACGCCCTGTCGCGGTCATGTAGCAAACCCATTTTCAAGTCGCTAATAGGCGCAATAATTTCGGGCATTATTAAATTTTCGTGGTGCTTGATTCCCGCAAGTTTTTTCATTGCATTGAACACCGCACCTGCAGGCGCGCTCATCCTGTCGCTTCTTTTGCCCGATATAAGCGAGCCGTCAGGAAGTTGAATTGCCATTGC
Organism: Clostridia bacterium; assembly: GCA_035270865.1. Classification (GTDB taxonomy): domain Bacteria; phylum Bacillota; class Clostridia; order Christensenellales; family CAG-917; genus STD2-102. The sequence continues at coordinate 2,149 of DATESK010000237.1, forward strand.
ATTTGAACCGCTTTTGTTAGCCTTTATATGTGCCGCGCAATACACTGGTCTATCATCAGGTTTCAATGTGAGTTTGCTCATTAAAAACTCAAGACGAGATGTTGCTTTATCGTCCACAAGTCCGTTTTTCAAATCGCAATAGCCACGCAAATATCTGCGAATAATTTCTTGCTTTGCAGCTTCACAGCAAACTTCATCTTTTGTTATGCAATAACCCGCCATATTTACGCCCATATCGGTTGGCGATTTATAAATAATGTTTCCGCCTGAAATCTTTGTAAGAATTGATTTGACAACGGGGAATACTTCTATATCACGGTTATAGTTGACAGCCATTTTCCCGTATGCATCATAGTGGAAAGTATCCACTTTATTGACATCTTGAAGGTCGGCAGTCGCCGCCTCATAAGCTAGATTTACGGGATGGAGAAGCGACATATTCCAAATAGGAAAAGTTTCGAACTTTGCATAGCCCGCTTTCACTCCCCGCTTATTTTCGTGATAAATCTGTGACAGACAAGTCGCAAGTTTTCCACTTCCCGGTCCTGGTGCAGACACAACAACAAGAGGACGGGTGGTTTCAATGTAGGGATTTGCACCGTAACCTTCATCGGAAACAATAGTGCTTATATCGTAAGGATAACCTTTTGTCTTGCGGTGAACATACACTTTAACTCCGTGGTTTTCGAGCTTTGCTTTGTAAATAACAGCGGCTTGCTGTTCTTCAAATAAAGTTATGACAACGCAGTTTATTTTTATTCCTAAAGCCGTTATATTGTCAATAAGCCGCGCCACTTCGCTTCCGTAAGTAATGCCAAAATCCGCACGCATTTTATTTCGTTCAATATCTGCTGCGCTTATACACATAATAAGTTCAGCCTTATCTTTTAATGCCGATAAAAGTTTGATTTTTGCGGACTCGTCAAACCCCGGCAATACCCTTGCCGCGTGAAAGTCATCAAACAGCTTTCCGCCAAATTCGAGATACAATTTTCCAAACTGCGAAATTCGGTTTACAATCTGTTCTGTTTGCAACTTCATATACTTTTCGCTGTCAAAACCAATTTCCATTTTTCCTCCGACTACTTTTGCATTAGTAACTTTTAATTTGCTAAATTCCATTTTTGAAAGGAATTATTGCGCTAAATTCGCCCTTCACAATCGACTTGCCTTTGGTCGTTCTGGTATCAATGCGAATATCTTCTGTACTCAAAATTTTCACATTTTCGCCCGTTAATAAGGCTAAATCATAAGGCTGTTTGACAATGGACACAAAAAATACCTTGCTGTCAGTTCCCAGTTCAACAATCTTTACACCTTTAAGATAGCGGTTTGTAACATCAAGTGTGGGAATAATGACGCGCTTTCCAAATGCTTTGTCGGTGATTATTACTACTTCGCCTTCATCATCACTTATGCCCGCGTATGCAACGGTGTCGCCATCGTTAAGTTTTATGCCACGCACTCCGCCCGCTTTTCTGCCTTGGACAGGCACATCAGATATTTTATAAATAAGGGAAAGTCCACCGCGTGTTACAGTTATAATATTAACATTTTCGGTTGCAATTTCAACATTGATAAGTTCATCATCAGTTAAATTTATCGCCGCTGCAAATGACCTTAGCCCTGCAAACTCGCTCCAGTCCGTGCGCTTTACCATTCCGTTTTTGGTGAAGAAAATGACTTCACCTATCGGCATTTGGTCAAAGAAAAAGAATTTTATTGCCCTTTCGCCTAACTGAACTTCGGGGTCAAGTTGCCCAATATTTATTCCCTTATCGCGCCACTTCTTTTCGGGAAGATTTTCCACCGATAGTTTGACAATATTTCCAAAATTTGTAAACGCAAAAAGGTAACCCGAATTGTTGACTGTCGTTGCTAAAACCGCCAAATTTGCAGCGTCTGTTGTGTCTTTTGAACCTGTTGAAAAGCTCTTTGGCGACATAAATTTAAGTTGTCCAAGATAATTTAATGTCAAAACGCCCTCGCGGTAAACCGTGTTTTCGCTCTCAGGAGTTATAGCAAATGTGTCTTGTTGCGCATTCATTATGACAGATAGTCTGCCCGACTTGTGCGCCTTTTTTATCTCCAAAATTTCGCTCCGCACAATAGAAAACTGTTTGCGTTTGGAATTCATAATTTCCGTCAACTCTGCAATCGTCTTTTCAAGCTGTTTTAATTCCTCTTCCAACTTGTCGATTTCAAGATGTGTTAGTGCCTTAAGCCGCATATCCAAAATTGCCTGCGCCTGCGCATCGGACAATTCGTATCTTTCCCTTAAAGTTTGTTTTGCGATTGCCGTTGTAGCAGAAGACTTAATGATTTTTATAACTGCATCAATGTTTTTGATTGCAATCATCAAACCTTTGACAATCTCACAGCGTTCTTTAGCGATTTTCAAATCGTAGGCAGTTCTTTTGCGAATTATTTCTCGTTGGTAGTCAACATAATATCTCAAATATTCAACAAGTCCCAACTGCTCGGGCTTGCCGTTTGCAATCGCCACCATATTGATTGAATAGCTAATTTCCAGATTTGTTTTCTTAAGCAAAAAATTGATAATTTGGTCGACATCAGTGCCGCGTTTAGTCTTTATAACTGCGCGAATACCATTTTTGTCGCTCTCGTCCACGATATCGGATATTCCCGCCAAAAGTTCCTTATTTGTCTCGTGCAAGTCGGCGAATTTCGTTAATAGCTCCGACTTTGAAACTTGATAAGGAAGCTCTGTTATGACTATATTCTTTTTATCAATTCCCTCTTCCTCAATGTGAATTCTTGAGCGGATTTTTATTTTTCCTTTGCCAGTTTGATAAATACTTTCAAAGCTGTCAATGGGAATGATGAACGCACCTGTTGGGAAGTCCGGACCTTTCACAATCTTTAATAGTTCTTCAAGTTTAACATTCGGATTATCAATCATTTGCACAGCGGCATCAATCACTTCACTAAGGTTATGCGTGGGAATTTTCGTGGCTAGTCCAACAGCAATGCCGTCCGCGCCGTTCACAAGCAAATTTGGAAATCTACCCGGAAGTGTAACAGGCTCTTGCAGACTGTCGTCAAAGTTCAAGCCCCAGCTAACTGTATCCTTGTCCAAATCTCTCAGCAATTCAAGGGCAAGCGTACTCATTCTAATTTCGGTGTACCTCATAGCTGCCGCGCCGTCGCCGTCCACCGAACCGAAGTTTCCGTGTCCGTCAATTAGCTTCATCCGCATAGAAAATCCCTGCGCCATTCTGACTATCGCGCCGTATATTGAGCTGTCGCCGTGAGGGTGATATTTTCCTAGGCAATCGCCTACTATTCTTGCGGATTTTTTGTACGGTTTATCGGGAGTTACGCCCATTTCGTGCATTGCATAAAGTATTCGGCGTTGAACGGGTTTCAAACCGTCTTCAACTCTAGGAATCGCTCTATCCAAAATTACGCTTTCGGAATATGGAATCATTGAGTCGTGCATTACATCTTCCAAAACCGTTTCGAGCAAAATTGACTTATCTTCAATCGTTTTCAATATTTTTTTCGCCATTATTTCACCTCGAAATTGTCGACCTTGTTGAAGTCAGCGTACTGATAGATGTAATCTTTTCTCACAGAACTGTCATCACCCATAAGTATGGAAATACGCTTCCCTGCCTCAGCCATATCCTCAATTGTAACCCTTGTCAGCGTACGATTATACGGATCCATTGTTGTGTCCCAAAGCTGTTCGGGGTTCATTTCGCCCAAACCTTTGAAACGCTGAAGTAAAGCGGTTTTTCCCATTTCCTTTCTGCCGTCTTCAAGCGCTTTTTCGTCATAGCAATATCTTATTTCATCTTTCTTTTGCAACTTGTAAAGCGGAGGCATACCTATATACACATGCCCTTCAAGCACAAGCTGGCGCATATGGCGGAAAAAGAAAGTCAAAAGCAGGGCGCGTATATGCGCTCCGTCTTGGTCGGCATCGGCTAAAATTATTACTTTGTTGTATTTAAGATTTGAAATATCAAAATCATTGTCAATTCCCGTTCCTAGCGCAGATATAAGCGTTGACAATTCCTCATTGGACAGTATTCGCTCAAGAGAACTTTTTTCCACATTAAGAGGTTTGCCTTTAAGAGGTAAAATAGCTTGAAATGTTCTGTCCCTAGCCTGTTTGGCGCTACCGCCTGCGGAATCACCTTCAACAATAAACAGTTCGTTAAGTTCGGCTTTTCTGCCCGTGCTGCTTGCAAGTTTGCCTACCAAATTAGCATTGTTCAAACTGTTTTTTTGTCTTGCAATGTCCTTTGCACGCTTTGCCGCCTCGCGTGATTTTGCCGCTCCGCTCGCTTTTTGAACAATCTTTTCGGCAGTCGCTTTGAACCCACGCATATTCAGCAGTTCTTCAAGCTTTTCGGAAACAAGGTTTTCGACCTTCTGTCTAGCGTCAGGGTTGCCTAGTTTGGACTTAGTTTGCCCCTCGAACTGAACATTCTGCATTTTAATGGAAAGTATTGCTACCATTCCTTCTTGAAAATCTTCTTTTATGAGTGTGGGGCATTTTGAAATATTAGCTTGCGCCCACTTACAAAAAGCCTTAGTAAATCCCGTGCGGAAACCTACTTCGTGCGTTCCGCCTTCGGTTGTAGGAATATTGTTGACATAGGAATATATTTCCTCAACATACGCGTCAATGTGTTGTATAGCGGCTACAATTTCAAAGTTCTCAAGTTTTGCCTCAATATATAGCGGAGTATTGTAAAGCACTTCCTTGCCTTCGTTAAGATAAACCACATAATCGGCAAGTCCGCCAGCAAATTTGAAAGTGTCCTTATGCCCAGTTCCACCCGCAAGCGGAAGTCTTTTGTCCTCCAAAACTATGCAAATGCCCTTGTTAAGATAGGCCACTTCACGCATACGCTTAGCGATAAGTCCATAGCGGAAATCCCGCTCTTCAAAAACTTGCGCATCGGGTTTGAAAGTTACAGTTGTTCCCTGCCCCTTCGTTTTGCCTATAACTGTAAGCGGAGATTTTGGAATACCGCTCTTAATTTTTCCGTTAATGGTTGGGCTGTGAAATTCTTGGCGGTATTTGTAGCCTTCACGCTCCACATCGACCGTCATCCATTCGGATAACGCGTTAGTAACAGATGCGCCAACGCCGTGAAGTCCGCCCGAATAATTGTAGTTTTCGCTGTCGAATTTTGCTCCTGCGTGAAGTTGTGTAAAAACCACTTCTACGCCGCTAATTTTAAGTTTAGGATGTTTGTCAACGGGAATTCCTCTGCCGTTGTCGGAAACGCGCATTACTCCGTCGTCCAGCATTTCAATTGTTACCGTATCGCCGAAGCCGTTTGCAACTTCATCGACCGAGTTGTCGATGATTTCCCATAAAATATGATGAAGCCCTTTGCTTCCTGTTGTGCCGATATACATACCGGGGCGTTTTCTAACAGCATCTAAGCCCTCAAGCACCTGTATATCTTGCGCTAAATAATCTTTTTTCGCCATGTATTCCTCTAATTATAAATTCTAAATAATTATATCATATATTGCTATAAATTAAAAGAAGAAAAAGGGATTTTCTTACTTTTTATAAAGGTGTTTAACAGAATTAAATGTGGTTACAAAGAAAAAGCGTTCTACTTGAGAACGCTTTTTTTCTTAATTTATTTACAGTTTATTCTACTTTTGATTTTGGAGCAGCCGCAACCTTTTTGGGTTTTGCTTCAGCATCTACTTTCACAGCAGCTTCTTTTTTAGGTTTTGGAGCAATCTGAACTTCGGGTTTTGCTTCCGCATCTACTTTCACAGCAGTTTCCTTTTTAGGTTTTGGAGCAATCTGAACTTCGGGTTTTACAAAGCCTTCAATAGCCTGCAAGAAATCCGCATATACTTCTTTGTTGTTCGTTTCGTTCAAAATTTCGTGACGACCGCCCTCGTAAATTTTTATGGATACATCTTCAATTCCCAAAGCCTTATATCTTTCAAACAATTTTTTTACGAGTTTTCCGTTTCCGCCAACTGGGTCTTGCGAACCGCTAAATATTGCAATAGGCAGTTTTTTGTCGATAGCGGCAAGATTTTCAGGCTTGTATGCTTTTTTCAAACCGTTCAAGAAATATTTTGAAAAGCCAATGGACATAACATAACCGCATTGAGGGTCTAAAATATATTTTTTGACTTGTTCTTTATCACGCGATAACCAGCCGAATTTTAAACCTTCTTTTTTGAAAGGTTTGTTGTAGGAACCGAAACTCAATTTGTCAATAAGCACGCCTTTTTTCTTTCCGCCCAATATGGCGTTTTGGAAAGATGCGATTGATGCTCCAATGTTTATTAGCATACCTTGCATATCCGCGCTACCCGACAAAATTACTCCTTTAATTCCTTGACAGTTAAGTTGTATGTAGCGTTGAGAGAGAAAACTGCCATAGCTGTGTCCCACTAAAACTATAGGCAAATTATATTTTTTCTGCAGATATTCCGTGATAGCGATTTCGTCTTTTACGCTGTCAAAGTAAATATCGCCTTCGTGATAGCCAATATTTTCCGCTTTCTCCGTATTCCCGTGAGCGCGATGGTCGTCAGCAAAAGCAATATAACCGTTCTTGTTCAAAAACAAAGCAAAGTCATCGTAACGGCGACCGTGTTCCGCCATACCGTGAACTATCTGCACAACACCTTTTGGTTGGCGGACTTCGTCCCACAAATAGCATTGAATTATTGACTTATCAAAGCTCTCAAACTTCACATATTTCATAGACCTCTCCTTATTTGCGTTTATTGCTGTAATATAAATCATTATGCATTTCAAATTATAACTTATTCCAATATATAATGCAAACATTATTTTTTCGGCGGCATACTATAGATAGAAAACGCGAGGAATTGGAATGAAAACTATCGTATTAACAGGCGGAGGAACGGGCGGACATATTTATCCGTCTTTGGCTTTAGTGCCGAAACTTAAACAATGCTTTGACCGTATTCATTTTATCGGCGGCACGGGAATCGAGCGCAATATTGTCGAGAACGCAGGTCTTCCGTATAGCGGTGTGCCGACTGTTAAATTTGACCGCGCACTTTCGCTTTCAAACTTAAAAATCCCCTTCAAACTTCATTCTTCGGTCAAAGTCGCAAAAGGACTGCTTCGCAACCTTGAACCCGACATCGTTTTTTCAAAGGGCGGATATGCATCTTTGCCAACAGTTATTGCAGCGCGGCAAATGAAAATCCCAGTTGTATGCCACGAAAGCGATGCAACGCTAGGGCTTGCAAACAAGGTTGCAAAAATGTATGGCGCAACCGTTTCCACCGCAATGGCGGAAACTGCGGAAAAAAACGAAAACTATATATATGTTGGTATGCCTCTCCGTGATGAATTGTTTTCCATTTCATCATCTACCGCAAAAGAAAAAATCGGCTACAAATCTTTACCCGTTTTGCTTGTCATCGGCGGTTCATCAGGCGCGGTTTTTTTGAATAAAGTTATCTATTCCGCTCTGCCTAATCTTACGCAAAAATATTTTGTCGTGCATATTGCAGGACGCAATATTGATGATTTAGTCAAGTCCAAAAACTATTTACAAATTGAATATACAAATCAAATCGAAGTGTATTATGCCGCCGCAGACTTCGTTGTTTCAAGAGCAGGCGCGACCGCAGTAGCGGAATTATCCGCATTAAATAAACGGGCGATTATTGTTCCTTTGCCAAAGGGCAGTTCAAGAGGCGACCAACTTGCCAATGCAGAATTAGCTAGAGAACTAGGCGCAAAAGTCATATTTCAACACGATTTCAACGCCGATGTTTTATGCGATGCGCTTTCAACATTGAGTTTAGCACCGCCTATGCGCACAAGCGGAAAAAACGCAAATATCGCTCTTGTAAATCTTTTAGCCGAAAAATCTGTACCCTTCAAAACGAAATAATAAGTTATAAAAAATCAACTAATTGTATGCTTAAAAATCTTTTAGTCGTGAAATTCACAATTCAAAATGAAATAACAAGTTATATCAAAATACAACAAATTACACACTCTAAAATCTAAAAAATAAGGCGAAAAACAATACTTTCATAGGATTTTATTCATTTTCACACTACTTTTGAAAAGAGCTACAAAAACCGTTTTCACCGTGTTATTATTATTCCCAAGCGTTATGCGGAGGGGATATATGGACGGACAAAAATCAGCGGCAAAATGGCTTGCTATTATCTTGCTTGTTTCAATTAGCATTTTTTCTTACGCAATGTATGACAGTTTCTTTGTGAGCAATAGCGGAAAGGTTCAAGGTGAAAATACTACTCCTACCGATAGTACCATAATTACTCCCCCTGTTGATGACAAAGAGGAACCTCCTAAAGTTGTCTATTCCATTTTGCCCCGCCCTGCGCTTAAACTTGGAACTACAACTATTCAACATACCGGAGGATATGGCGAAGAAGTGCTGCTTGCAACACATCACATTAGTTCAACAACCATTGCAATCTTGCAAACTGCCTCAAATTCTTTTGACTACAAAGCGGAAAATCATCTCGCGCTTGCGCTGTTTGACAATGAACAACTGATAAGCACACTCATTTTTTCCGATAAAGACGAAACTTTCATTGACAGCAAAATTTCGAGTAGCGGAATTGTTATACTTACCAAAACTGCAACGAATATCTGCAAACTGCGACTATTTTCCCCCACAATTATACCAAAGGGCGAAGTAGCTTTGGATTTAAACGGTAATGCAATTTCAAGCGCATCGTTTTATCTTGACAACACTTCTCTTTTACTTTTTGCGCTAACCGACAGCCAAATTATCTGCAAATCCGTGTCAAGTACTTTAGCTCTAAGCGACTATTGCGCGCCTTTTAATATCTCGAATTCCAGTATTGTTTCAATCCAAAAAGTAAACGGCAATTTTGTGCTTGCCTTAAACTCTGAAGCGGAGGAAATAAGCGTCATTAACATTATTTCAATGACTGCGGCAAACGGATTTATACTTGAAAAAACCGTTGCAGACCAAAGAGCTATTTCTCTCAATATCGCAGTTGAAGATAATGTCCCATTCTTCTTGTTAACTTCAAAAACTCAGTCGGCAATTTGTATTCAAAAGCTGAGCATAACTTTCGGCACACTGTTTTCGCACCTGTTTGAAGGTGTAAATTCCGCTATGGTTTCGCAAACCTCAAACGGATTTGTTGCGGTTACACCGACTTCAATTTACTTTCTTTGCCGACATTTAGATTCGTTTTATGTGCAAAATTTATATGAAATCGAGATAGGCAAAGAGAATGAATTTGACACCGTAAAGTCGCTATTATATTTCGGCGGAAAGCACTATTCTTTGCTTTACTCATCAACCACACATAACGCTTGCTTAATCGAAATAAACAGTTTTGCCATTCACTCCCTTTACTTATTCGGTGCGGAAAATTCCACAATTTCAATGAATGTAGGAACAAACTCGCTCCGCATTTTATTCACTACCGCGCTTCGTGACGGAATTTTTGCATCTAGCTTTGGCGGCAAGGATGTTTTTTATGTTGCGATTGACACTACAATCAAATAATGCTAAAATATTTAGAGCATTAACGATAACCACAGCCTATTATTTAATCTGCTTTGTCGTTTAGATGCTTAAATTTAGAATTTTTTGGAGCGAACTATGGATAATTCTTTCAAACCGCAAGGCGATTTCAAGTCAGATGGAGAATTTGTGCCTCAAGGCGAATTTAATGCGCCCGAACCCCCAAGACAATATGTGGAGGTTAAGCCTGCCATGGCAACCCTACTGCCCTATGAAAAAGGAACTAAGTTTGCACTTGTAATTGCGCTAATCGGACTTTTACTTTTTGCCGCTAGCATTGTTATGCTCGTGCCGTCCGTATTATCCAAAATTTCAAACTCAACAGGGTTTTATATTATATTTGCCCTAATTTCCGCTAGCGCACTATTCTATTTAATAGGGATTTTGTCAAGCGTAAAGGGAGTGCGCGCAAAATACTCAAAGTCTATTTGGTCTTTGGTTATTTGTTGCGTATTACTAATTTTGCCACTAATCATACTTATTTACTCTGCAATCAACGGTAATATCGGTCAAGCACTTTTGAATGTTTCTAAGTTTATGTATTAAATTGTAAGACTAAATTTAGACTTATTTATGCGTTAAAGTACTGCTCTACTTTTTTGTTACGAAGCTAAAAGCACTACTAATTTACTCACATAGTCATCAACTTTGAAAAAAAACTCAAAATACAGGCGGGATAAATTTTGTTTCCTTACATTCCAAACACAACAATTTCACTCTATGCAATAATGATTGGACTAGGCGCTGCAATGG
>DATESK010000238.1:0-3798 GCA_035270865.1 Clostridia bacterium
GTTGTGAAATGTGATATAAATATGGCAGATTAAGATAATTTTTTTTCTTTATATCAAATTGCGCCAAAAATTTAATTCAAATTTACTTATAAAAATTATTTAATATAAAGGTGGAAGCTATGAGTATTGACAAAAGCCTAAATATGCGTGTTGACAAATATGATGTTAAAAAAATTGGCGACGGAATTTATAAAATCAACGAATACAATTTGACAACTATGTTTCTCGTTGTTGGCAACACTCGCGCCTTAGCAATCGATTGCGGAACGGGTGTAGGCGATTATAAAGCGGTGATTGAGGGCATAACTTCGCTTCCCTGCGACCTTGCAATAACGCACGCGCATGTTGACCACATAGGCGGGAGAGGTCAGTTTGAAAAGATGTATATCTCAAAAAAAGATGTCCCGCTAATAAAAGATATAACAGTTTCTGCGCGCAAAAATTTTATTGCCGTTATGAAGTATTTAATGTTTTTCAAAGTGATAAAGTGGAAAGATGCCAAAATTGAAAAGGTAGTAAACGAACCCGAAATAATGTTGCTTCACGAAGGCGACCAATTTGATTTAGGGGGCAAAACGATTAAAGTTTTTGAAACTCCCGCACACACAAAAGGTTCTTTAAGCTATCTTGCAGTAGAGGACAAAATATTGTTTTCGGGAGATATAACAAATCCTAATAATCTTATGTTTATGAAGGGAGCGACCACAATTGAAGAAATGCGCGATACGCTTGTGCGCGTCAGAAATTTAGGCGGATATGAATTAAACTGGGCGGCGCATTTGAGTGAACCGATTTCAAACGAAGTGTTGGACAACGGAATTGTATGCGCGAATAAACTTGCAGCACGCCGCAACTTCCTTCCTCTTATTGCATTTTCAAGTTATAACGGATTTACAATAATTCATTTGACAAGCAAGTATAGAAAGAAAAAAAGGCTTGCTTAAGTCAATGAAATTGTGAATGGTGATTGTTAATACTAAGTAGAAAATTTAGATAACACAAAAAAGTAAAATAGAGATACTTAAAAACATAAAGATTGAATATTAAAAAAGAGCCGCATTACGGCTCTTTTTTAATTTAGTATTAAATGAATTTTAGAACAATGAAGCTGTAAGGAAAATTGAACTCATAATCGAGGAAATTAAAGAAACAACGGTGATTTGCGTGTTAATTGACGGGCCTGCAGTATCTTTGAACGGGTCGCCGACTGTATCGCCAATGACTGCCGATTTGTGCGCATCGCTTCCCTTTCCGCCTTCATTTCCCGATTCAACATACTTTTTGGCATTGTCCCAAAGACCGCCCGAGTTGGACATAAACATGGCGAATACAAGTCCCACAACGATATTGCCAAGCAGGAAACCGCCTATAGCGCGAACCCCGCCAACAAAGCCGACTATAAGAGTTATGACTATCGCAAATAAGCCTGCGGGAATGAGTTCTTTAAGCGCGCCCTTTGTGGCGATTGTGATACATTTGTCGTATTCGGGGATAACGCCGTCTTTGCCCTCTTTAAGACCGGGGATTTCATTGAATTGACGGTGGATTTCCGACACCATTCGGGTTGCATTTTTTTGAACGCCCAAAATAAGCAAAGCAGAGAATACAACGGGAACTGCGGCGCCGATTAAAATTCCAAAGAAAATAACGGGGTCCATTATGTCAAAGCCAGCAAGATAATTGTTGCCCATTCCAAGTGCAGCGGCTGCGGTGTTTACCTCAGCGCGGAACGCGCCGAGAAGTGCAATAACGGTGAGTCCTGCCGCGCTGATTGCAAAGCCCTTTGTGATGGCTTTAACGGTGTTTCCCGCGCTGTCCAACTCATCAGTTATAGAAAGGACATCATCGCCAAGGTCGCCCATTTCAGCAAGCCCACGCGCGTTATCTACGATAGGGCCATAGGCATCGTTTGCGACTATCATACCGACGATTGAAAGCATACCGACAGCCGACATTGAGATTCCGAACATACCGAAGTCTACGCCAAGTCCAGCGAATGCACCGATAGGTTCACAAATCTTATATGCGCCAAGTGCGGTGATCGCTATGCCAATCATTGCAGGAAGAACGCTCATAAAGCCGTAGGATATGCCCGATAATATCGTAAACGCAGGTCCTGTTTTTGATGCTCTGGCGACTTTCTTGACTGGACTCTTTTTGTCGTCTGTAAAGTAGTCGGTGGTTATACCAATCAAAACTCCAACAACTAAGCCTAGAACACTTGCGCCGTAAATTCTCCAGCATGCTTCGTTGTTAAAGAATATTGCGGTTAAGCCTGCGGTAAGCACGGCAAAAATTGCCGTTGTAACATAAGTGGAACTGTTAAGTGCAAAAGTAGGATTTCCTTTTTTGCCTATTCTTGCCGTTGCTACACCTATTATCGAGGCGAGCAGTCCTATTGCGGCATAAGCAAAAACGATAGGAGTAAATACTTGTTGATGTGTTGTTGCATCAAGAGCGCTCGCAATGACAAGCGAGGCAGCAAGTGATGCTACATTACTGTCGAATAGGTCTGCGCCCATTCCTGCGACATCGCCCACATTATCGCCCACATTGTCGGCAATAACGGCAGGGTTGCGGGGGTCATCTTCGGGAATTCCAAGTTCGACTTTGCCAACTAGGTCGGCAGATACATCTGCGGTTTTAGTAAAAATACCACCGCCTGCCTTTGCAAATAAGGCTAGGGAACTTGCTCCGAACGAAAAGCCTAAAAGCATAGTAGGATCCATAAAAATCCAAAAGATTGCGGCTACTCCAAGCAAGCTTGAGCCAACAACTGCCATGCCCATAACCGCGCCGCCTCTAAATCCTGACATAAATGAAGGTTTAATTCCTTCCTTCGCTGCTTCCGCTGCCTTTTTATTAGCAATCGTTGCAACCTGAATTCCAATTTTGCCAGCCAAACATGAGAAGACTGTTCCAGCCAAGTAGGATAGCATCATAAAGACATTTATGAGAGGATTGCCTTTCCAAATAGGTGCTGGAATAAATAGTAGAATCATTACTGCGACAACCACGGCGAAAATTGCAAGCACCGTGTACTCTTTTCGTAAAAATGCATTTGCTCCCTGTCTGATGTACTCTGCAATAACCTTTATCTTTTCGTTAGAAGACGGTCTTTTCTTCACCCAGTAGTACAGCCAATATGCGACACCGAAAGATAGAGCGGCAATGCAAATTGATACAGTTAAAACTATTTGTAGCGTTGTCATAACAATCCTCCTAATTTAATAATTTTATTATATCACTTAGAAATTATGTTTGTAAATAGCAAAATAAAGCGCACAAGTAATGTGCGCTTTATTTATTAACAATTAAAATCAAAACTCTACAAAATATTAAGATGTAGTTCGATTATTTAAGTGAAACCGTTTCGTTAGATTTTTTGGCTACAACCTTTTTGGCGGAATTTTCAACATTGCTTTTAGTTTCAACTGTTTTTGCGTTTGGAGTATCTACCGATGCGGCGACTACTGCGGCTACTTTCTTTGGTGTTGTCTTTGTCGTTGCTGTTGACTTTTCGACAGATGCAGGCTTTGCTACTGGCGTTGTCTTTGCTACAAGCGTTGGTTTTGGGGCAGTCGTTGTTTTTGCTACTGTCGCAGTTTTTGCAACAGGAGTTGTCTTTGCAACAGGAGTTGTCTTTGCAACAGGAGTTGTCTTTGCAACAGGCGCTACGCTTTCGGTTTTAGCAACATTTTTTTTCGTATCAACAGATTTTACGGTCTTAGGCGCGGTGTTTTTGGACATAACTTCCGCTACAGTACTCTTTGTGGCGGTTTTCTTAGCGCTTGGTTT
>DATESK010000239.1:0-4242 GCA_035270865.1 Clostridia bacterium
CTTGTCTGAAACGCTGACCAATGCTCTTTTTTTCATTCTTTCTCCTTGTTAAATAAGCTCTTTAGTGTTTTTGGCAATAATTTATGTTCAAGTTCTAGCACTCTTTTCTGTAAAGTCATTTCCGTATCGTTTGGATAAACGGGGACGGTTTCCTGCGCAATAATTTCGCCCGTGTCTGCGCCCTCATCGACAAAATGCACTGTCGCGCCCGATACCGTTTCGCGGTTTGCGATTACTGCAGAATGGACTTTCATTCCGTACATTCCCATTCCGCAATATTTCGGAATAAGAGAGGGATGAATATTGATTATATGATGTTCAAACGCTTTAATAATGTTTGGCGTAAGAATTGTTAAATAGCCTGCAAGAACTATATATTCAACCTCAAGACTATGTAATTGCTCAATCAATTTTTCGTACATAAGTTCAATGCTCAAAAAATCCGATTTGCAATATACCTCGGCTCTAAGTCCTGCACCCTTTGCACGCTCTAGTGCAAATATATCGGCCTTGCTCGCCACGACAAGTTCAATAGACGCGTTAAGTTCGCCAGCCACTATCGCATCAACTATACTTTGCATATCGCTTCCGCTGCCCGACACGAAAACGGCAATTTTCGTCATAGACTAACTCCGTCACCGCGCACAATTTCGCCTAAAACAACCGCTTGTTCGCCTATGCTGTTTGCAAAATCGACAACGGCGTTTTCCGTTCCGTTTGGCACTGCAAGAACCATACCTATACCCATATTGAAAGTATTGCACATTTTTTCATAGGAGATTTCCGCGCGTTTTTGCATAACCTCAAAAATCTTTGGAAGAATGTAGCTGTCGCGGTAAAGTTTTGCTCCCAAACCTTGTGGAAGAATGCGCGGAATATTTTCAATGAAACCGCCACCGGTAATATGCGCGATACCGTTCACAGTAAATTTCTCGACAATGGCAAGTATACTCTTCACATAAATTCTAGTCGGAGTCAAAAGCACTTCGGCAGGAATTGCGCCCAGTTCCTCGTCATATTTCTCTAGCTCCTCTTTTATCGGTGGGAAAAGTCTGCGGACAAGCGTATAGCCGTTTGAGTGAATACCGCTGGATTTTAGTCCCACAAGTTTGTCGCCTTCAACTATTGTTGAGCCGTTTATTATCTTGTTTTTCTTCGCAAGTCCGCACGAAAAGCCTGCTATGTCATACTCGTCAGCGGAATAAAGCCCTGCCATTTCGGCGGTTTCTCCACCAATTAGTGCGCAACCTGCCTGTCTGCAACCGTCCGCCACGCCCTTGACAATTTCGGCGACCTTTTCGGGAATAAGTTTGGGGAGCGCGATATAATCAAGAAACAAAAGCGGTCTTGCACCTTGACAAACTATGTCGTTTACGGACATTGCAACTGCGTCAATGCCGATGGTATCATGCTTATTTAGCGCGAAAGCGTATTTGAGTTTCGTGCCTACTCCGTCCGTTCCTGCAACCAAAACATCGCCGTCTGGCGCATCGGATAAGGAATAAAATCCCCCAAAAGAACCTATATCACCCACTACATTTTTATCATAAGTGGATTTGACATATTCTTTCATCATTTTTACAGCGGAATAACCCGCTTCAACATCTACACCCGCCTGTTTGTAATCGATTGACATAAATCCCTCCGAACTTTAAGTTGCGTTTATTTGAAATACCTTGGTTTGATTTATAACTATAATTTCAAGCCGTTTGCCTCAATGATATTCTTATCTATGGAATAATTGCAGTCAAAACAACCTGTGCAGAAATTTCCGCCGCCGCAAGCCTGTATGAGCAAATCTTGCGGAATATAATGCAAACTGTCTGCACCGATTATTTCGCAAATTTCATCGCAGCTTCTGTTTCCGCCGATAAGCTGTTCTTTAGTGTCCATATCCACGCCGAAAAAGCAAGGCCACTTAACAATAGGACTTGCAACCAGCATATGTACTTCTGTCGCTCCGCTTTGGCGAAGTAAAGAAATGATTTTTTTAGAGGTAGTTCCGCGAACTATGCTATCGTCAATAAGAATTAGGCGTTTGCCCTTAATATTGCTTCTAAAAGCGTTAAGTTTAATTTTCACGCTGCTTTCTCTTTGCGACTGCTCGGGTTGTATAAAGGTTCGCCCGATATAGCGGTTTTTGGAAAGGGCGTCCACATACGGAATACCCGAAACAGCCGAATAACCGCGCGCGCTCACAAGTGCGCTGTCTGGAACGCCTGCAACAATATCCGCCTTTATGTCGAAGAGTTTTGCAAGCATTTTTCCACACTCGTATCTTGCATCGTATACGCTGACTCCGTCCATTGTAGAATCCGAACGGGCAAGGTATACATACTCAAATATACAAGGCTTTTTATCCGAACCGTTGAAGAAACTGCTTATTACGCTTCCGTCTTCATTAACTGTTATTATTTCGCCGGGAACTAAATCGCGGATGATAGTCGCATCAATGGCGTCTAGCGCGGAAGATTCGCTCGCGAACACGATTTCGCCTTCTTTTTCACCCATAATAAGTGGGCTTAATCCAAAACTGTCGCGCACGGCAAACAGCTTCGGACCTGCTAAAAGCACGAATGCAAACGCACCGACAAATTTCCTGCACGCTTCAAATAATCCTTGCTCCACGCTTTTCGTGGCAAGTTCATTGATTAAAGCCGCCATAACTTCGCAATCGGTTGAGGATTGAAAGATATGACCCGATGCTATCAAGGTATCCTTAATTTTAGGAGCGTTAATTATGTTTCCGTTGTGGGCAATCGCCATTCTTCCGTAGCGACCGTAAAAAACTACAGGTTGCGCATTAACTACATTGCTTGAACCCGATGTCGAATAACGCACATGTCCAATAGAGGTGGTCGTGTTGGGCAAAAGTGTAAGCTCATCTTCGCCAAACACTTCGCTGACAAGTCCCATATTTTTGTAATAAGCGATTTTGTTGTCAGGTACCGACACAGCAATGCCTGCGCTTTCTTGACCGCGGTGCTGAAGCGCGAAAAGTCCAAAATAGACATCTCTTGCAAGCGGTTGTTTAGCTTTTGAATGAATGCCTATAATTCCACATTCTTCGTGTACCCCGAATTCTTTTTCAGAAATGACAATACTGTTTCTTCTTTTCATATTTTCCTTGTGCATTATCTGCTTTTGTAAAAACACTACATTTAGTTAGTTACTATTTGTTCTCTATTCCAAGCTCCGACATAATTTGTTTGTCATCATTAAGAATTTTTTGTGCCATATCTTCTTTGAAACCGTCTAGTTTTTTGGAAAGAATAGGATTTTCTACGGCAAGAATCTGTACGGCGAGCATTCCTGCGTTCTCAGCAGCGTTAATTCCAACTGTTGCAACGGGAACACCCGTGGGCATTTGAACGATTGAAAGCAGACTATCCAATCCGTCTTCAAAAGAACTTTTTATTGGAAGTCCGATTACAGGCAGAGAAGTATGTCCCGCCATTATTCCTGCAAGATGAGCAGCTTTTCCCGCCGCGCAAATTATAACGCCGAAATCCTCGGCTCTTGCATTTGATGCAAATTCGCACGCTTCCTTTGGAGTGCGGTGCGCGGAAAGAACTCTGACAATCGTCGGAATTCCAAACTTCTGCAAAACATCATACGCGCCCTTGACGATGCCCGCATCACTTTTACTGCCCATCACAACTGCTACTTTTTTCATAATCTTTCTCCGTATTTCAAATTGCTTTTGGATTTACATTTTCGTTTGATATTGTTCTTTCAACTCTTATATTAAGACACTTATTAAAATAGGTTTTTGTGTATCTGCTTGTTATGTTTTTTAGATATTAAGACATTTACTACAAATAAGTTTTACTCTTCGTTCTCTAATCTGATTTTGCTGTTTTTCACTTGATCAATATGGTTTCTTAGTCTTTTATCTTTGTGCCACCTTGTATCTACGAAACTCTTTTTAATGAAATAAAAAAGCGCAGTAATTTGCTGCGCAATTTGATTTTAGATATAAGCGAAGTTCGTTGTAGAAATGACTGCAGAAATCCCAGAAGAATACAGCTTTGAACTTTTTTCTTTTGAAAAAACAGTCCGCCTCATTTGTTTCCCTCCCGAGATAATGGAATTATAACAAATAATAAAAAATAAGGCAAACGGTTGAGGGCTGTTGTTAACTTATTTTGGAATTTTTTTTATTCGGCTTTTTGCCAATCGGCGTTTGACGGGTCTTTTTGGAATGCAAGAACCATTTTGTATTCTCTTGAAGAAATATAT
>DATESK010000240.1:0-3555 GCA_035270865.1 Clostridia bacterium
GGTATGGATATCGGCGCAAAGACAATTGAAAAGTTTAGCGATGTAATCAAAAATGCTAAGACGGTTGTTTGGAATGGGCCTATGGGAGTGTTCGAGTTTGAAAATTTTGCAATCGGCACAAAGGCTATCGCAAAAGCTCTCGCAGAGTCGGATGCTATCACAATTATCGGTGGCGGAGACAGCGCGGCAGCGGTTACACAACTTGGATATGCGGAAAAAATGACACACATTTCAACAGGCGGCGGGGCATCATTAGAGTTTTTAGAGGGCAAAGTTCTTCCGGGAATTGATTGCTTAAACAATAAATAATAAAATTTTGCGGATTTATTGCCTTAATAATTTGGGCTTATTGCCACAAAATAAGTAGTAAAAAGTTGTATTGCTAACAATAAAAAAAATATTAGGAGGATGTTTGGGAAGTCTTTATCGAGATTTTACAAACGGAAATGGATATGCGTAAACCTATAATTGCAGGAAACTGGAAAATGAACAACACTATCGCCGAAACAAAGGCGTTGATAGCGGAGATGAAACCACTTCTCAAAGACGCAAAGTGCGATGTCGTCATTTGCGTACCGTACACTAACCTCGCGACAGCGGTAGAGTGCACTAAAGGCACCAACATCAAAGTCGGCTCAGAGAATGTACACTGGGCGGAAAAGGGCGCATTCACTGGCGAAATATCCGCAAAAATGCTAGTCGAACTTGGCGTTGAGTACGCAATCGTTGGACACAGCGAGAGAAGACAATACTTTGGCGAAACCGACCAAACCGTCAACGCGCGCACTAAAGCCGCGCTTGCCGCAGGACTTAAGCCTATCGTTTGCGTTGGCGAGCTTTTGGCGGAAAGAGAAGCAGGTAAAACTGACGAAGTTGTTATCCGTCAAACTACCGAAGCGTTCAAGGACATTTCGGTTGACGAACTTGAAAACATTGTCATTGCATACGAACCCGTTTGGGCAATTGGCACAGGCAAGACCGCAACCAGCCAAGATGCAAATGATACAATCAAAGTCATTCGTGACACAATGGCAAAACTTTACTGCGCGAAATGTGCAGAAAACAAAGTGCGCATACAATACGGCGGAAGCATGAACGCTAAAAACGCATCCGAGCTTATGGCTATGCCCGAAATTGACGGGGGACTGATTGGCGGTGCATCGCTTAAGGCTGAAGATTTTTCAAAGGTAGTAAACTTTTAATTTGTTTGCTAAATGCCTGTTGATAAAACTCACGGGAATGACAGTTAGAAATTAAATTTATAAAAACCAAAATAAAACACATATAAAACGGCAAACTTAGTAATGCCGTTTTATAATAGCAAAGGTAAATCAAATTATAATAGACTAAAAATTGTAATTGCAAAGGTAAATCAAATGAAGAAAATGAATGCTTTAATAATTCTGGACGGATACGGTTTGAGTTCGGATATGCGGGGGAATGCAATAGAAATGGCAAATAAGCCGTTTATTGACAGCTTGTTTCAAAACTTCCCTCAAACAACGCTTGGCGCAAGCGGACTGGATGTGGGACTTCCTGACGGACAAATGGGAAATAGTGAAGTCGGGCATTTGAATATGGGCGCAGGCCGTGTGGTGTATCAAGATTTAACTCAAATTTCGAAGGAAATTCAAGACGGCGATTTTTTTAGGAATGAAGCCTTGCTTGATGCTATGCATTCGGCGCGCGACAACGGCAAAAAGTTGCATTTTTACGGACTATTAGGCCCTGGTGGGGTTCACAGTCATATTGAACATTTGCACGCGCTATTGCGTATGGCAAAAGCTGAGGGAAATCCAAATGCCTATGTGCATTGTTTTTTAGACGGTAGAGATGTACCGCCACAGTCTGCGGCTGGATATATTGATGAATTGCAAGCGTATATGGACGAAATCGGCTTTGGTCAAATCGCAACAATATGCGGTCGGTTTTACGCTATGGACAGAGATAACCGCTGGGATAGAGTGGAAAAGGCGTATAATATGTTGACGCGAGGCTTTGGCGAAAACTTTGGAAGCGCGAAAGCGGCAATTGAATCAAGCTATGTAAACAATATCACCGATGAATTTGTTTTGCCAACAGTCATTATGAAAAACGGTAAACCTACCGCCACAATATGCGAAGGGGATTCGATTATTTTCTTTAACTTCCGTCCCGACCGCGCAAGAGAAATTACCCGCGCTTTTATCAATGAAGATTTCAATAATTTTGAAAGAGTAACAGGATTTCTTAATCCTAAATATGTCTGCTTCACGAGATATGACGCAAGTTTTACAAATATGAAAATTGCGTTTCCGCCCCGCTCTTTGAAAAATACTTTAGGGGAATATCTGTCTAAACTTGGAAAAACGCAACTGCGTATTGCCGAAACCGAAAAATATGCGCATGTAACTTTCTTCTTCAACGGCGGCGTGGAAGCTGCAAACGATGGGGAAGACAGAGTTCTAATTCCTTCACCTAAAGTTCAAACTTACGACTTGCAACCTGAAATGAGTGCGCTCGCGGTCACAGATAAGGTTGTGGAACTAGTTAACGGCGGAAAATACGATGTTATGATTTTGAACTTTGCAAACTTAGATATGGTGGGGCATACAGGCTTTATTAATGCCGCAATTCAAGCAGTTCAAACTGTTGACGGCTGTCTGCAAAGAGTTGTAAGCGCAATTTTGGCAAACGGCGGAGTAGCACTTGTTACCGCAGACCACGGCAATGCTGATAAAATGCTTGATGAAAATGGTAATCCGTTTACCGCTCACACTACAAATGCCGTACCGCTTATTTTCGTTGAAGCTAACACGGGAAAAAATCTTGAAAAGGGCGGAAAACTGTGCGATGTTGCTCCCACGCTTTTAGATATTATGGGAATAGAAAAACCCTTAGAGATGACCGGACATTCATTGCTTAAATAAGCAATATGTGAGTTAAAACTCTAATAATTACAGCGAAGCAGCAAAATGTATACTGTACTAAAAATAAAACGCTAGAACCTAGCGTTTTTATTTTGAAAAAAATTAGAAAAGTTTTGTATAATCTAGAAAGCTTGCAAAATAAACAAATGTACTTGCAAAAAGGAAAAAAAATTCTTCAAAACTAAAAGATATTACAAATGAGTTTGCAAATAGTTGTATGCAAATAAATAAATAATAGTTTGTTTTGTATTCTTTTTCCATAATATCGCAAAATATATGTAAATACCAAAATTTGGTTGCTATTAGAAAAAAAGTTTCATATAATAAAGGAAATCTTGAATTAGGAGTATTCTATGAATAATTTAAAACTATTTGGAACAAAAATAGTTGAAAACTTAAACGCTTTGCTTTGCACATTTGTGGGCTTTGTTACTTTTTTTCTTTTGGGCTGTCCCGCAGTTGCTGACAAAAGCACTTATGGATTAGCAAGATTTTTCGATTCATTCAGTCTGTTCGCTTTGTCAAAATATTGCTTAACAGTCAACAGACAATATGGCACAATTTTTAGGTCATCCGGTGCATTGGCTGCCTCAGGTGTTTTCAATGTGTTTATTTTGATTTTTGCAATTTTAATTTTTGTTATAGG
>DATESK010000241.1:0-3883 GCA_035270865.1 Clostridia bacterium
TACCAAGTCAGGGTATTGTTGACTGTAAGGTCAGTTCCGCTTGTCGGCGCATCATAGAAACCGACACACTTTGTGGCTCCGACTGCGGTTGTGTACGCCGCTCTGTTTGTTACAAGCATATACGCCTTGAAGTTTGCTGAAGTACGGAATAATGCGTTTGTTCCAAAGGTTGGGGTTTTGGTTGTGGTTGAATGGA
Organism: Clostridia bacterium; assembly: GCA_035270865.1. Taxonomy (GTDB): domain Bacteria; phylum Bacillota; class Clostridia; order Christensenellales; family CAG-917; genus STD2-102. Next base: position 197 of record DATESK010000241.1, read on the forward strand.
ACCACATACTTTCCAATGAAGTGCAAGCCATAAACGCATATCTGCTGATGTTGATTGTTGAAGCGGTGTTCCAATCGCCAATGAAAGAAACTGTTTGGAGTGCCGAACAGCTCATAAATGCGCTGCTGCCGATATTGAGATTGTACGATGCGCTGTTTTCGCTGTAGATTGTTACGCTTTCTAGCACGGACATACTCGCGCATGTAGACGGCGCAATCTTAATAATGCTTGACGGGAAAATAATTGATCTAACCATATTTGAACTTGTTGAAAATGCAGTGTTGGTAACTTCAGTAACGGGAATTGCATAATCTTCACCATCAACAGTGATAGTTTTTGTAGAAGGAATGTTTACTTCCGAGAGCGTGCCCGTGTAACCCGAAAATGCCATATTTGAAACATAAATAGCGGGATCCGAGATTAACTCTAATCGGCCGTGCACAACATCATATTGAAGCAACGGAGTCGTTGTTTCAATATCATTCATACTGCCGTCCGATAAAACTATTTTGAACAGCATATATTTTTGATTTGCATTCCAGTTTGAGGTTATATTCTGCGCCGTTCCGCTTGCGCTTCCTGAATCCACCCAAATAGCAGCAGTAGGCACCATCATAGCGTCAATCACTATGATGCTTGCCAGCATGCATATCATAACTATTAAGATTGTCAGGAACTTTTTGTTCATTTTGTTTCCTTGTTGCTTTGTCTTTTTGCTTTGTTTTTTACTTTGTTTTTTACTTTGTTTTTTACTACTTGCTAGTGCGTTTTGCTTCTCTTGTTTCTATTGCGGTTTTTCATTCCTTTTACCGCTTTGCTTTGTCTTTTTGCTTTTTGCTAGTGCGTTTTGTTTTTGTTTCTTTTGCAGTTTTTCTTTTACCGCTTGCTTTTGCTATTTGTTTTTATGCGGCTATTATATTGAGCGTAAAGTCAATGGCTAAGCCGTTTAGCGATGTATCTAAATAATCATCTATTTCCGAAAAATAAACCGTTAGCGTGAACCAGTACCAATCTGTTTCCAAAGCTGCGGGAACAACCGATATTGTGAGAACATTTGTGTATATTCCGTAGGTTGTTCTTTCGGAATTTACTTTTAAGATATCCGCAGGAGTTTGCGTATCATTGTCATCATCTGCTTCAAAATTATACGCAAAGTGCGCCATGTCGATTGAAGCGGTAGTATCGTGGTTTTCCGCTAGCACTTGAACCACAAGCGTTCTGTTTCCAATATTCAAACCATCGTCATCCTTTCCTTCGTACTTGAATTTGCCCGTTATTTGAATTGATTCTGCCGCTTCATCTATAATCGTGCCGTTTGCTGTTAATAAATTTTCTTCGTTTGCAACATATGCGTTAAAGGAGTTCGGATCGCTGATGTATGAAGGCACTCCAACACTGTTCACATATGGAACTGCAGGTGCAAGAGTTCCGGTTTGAACAATATTTTCAACCACAACATTTGCTAGAGGGGAATTGGATTGATGTAAAATCGTGGAATCCGTTTTTTCAGCCGAAGAAAACCATGCAAAAGACAAACCCGTGGTCATTCCGATCACGGTTATCACAAGAATTATTATGATAGCGAGTCTTATTTTCTTCATAGTTTCCTTTTGATTTCTGTCTTTGCCATTTTGTTTTGTCTGCTCAATTTCAAGTCGCCTTTCGGCTATATTTTTTTGCTTTAACTTATGTCCCTTGAAGTTCTACTCCAAGTGTAACAACCAATTCAAATCGACAACCCTTATAGCTTTCTGCCGAATAGTGGCAGGCGTCATACAATGTTGATGTCGGAGTAGTGCGATAGTTTTCCGACCAGTAGAGTTCCTGTCCTACATATATGATGTTGAATGTGCAATTTATGGTTTGAAGATAGGGAATTGACAAGGCTGTCGTCGGGTCTCCGCTGTTAATATAAAAATCGCTGCTATCTACTTTGCCATAAGGTCCAAATGCGCTGCTAGTTCCGTCATTATCATCATCCCAGATAATTTCCCATGTAAATCTTTCTTCTGGGGAAACCAATTCGGAATCGTGTAATCTTTCGTTGATAACAAGTTCTTCGCCTTGGAATTTCTGCACTTTTACATTTTCAATATCGAAATGAACATTTGCGTTTTGTATTTGAAGATTTTCCGTGTTACGGATAAAGAATGAAAGCGGATAAGATGCGATGTAAACTTTATCTTCGTGGGTGCCGTTCCTTGCAATCCAATGGCTGCTTTCATCAACCGCTTTTTGACCGTTGAATGCTTTAACTTGTTGACCCGAGAGCGGAGCAGTTTGATTTTCACCATCAATGTTGAAAGTCATTGAAACTGATGCACTTGCACCGATTTCGATAACATTCATTCTGGCGTCAGCACCTGTCACAAACCACGAATATGTATAACCCGCCATCAACATGACGGCGATTATCGCGATTATTGGGAGCAGGTACTTCATTTTTTTCATTTTTTCTCCGATTGTTTCGCCTTGCGGCTAGTTTGATTTTGTTGTTCTTTCGTGTGTCCGTTTTGCTTGCAGTCTTCTTGCTTATATATATACGCGCCTTGCGCGGGATAAAAAAATAGTTCTTCACCTATTAAACCGAGTTCGACACTTGTTTATTTGTAATTTTCTCAACTTTTATTCAGTAAAAGAAAAAGCTCCCAAACAATTAAGTTTGAGAGCTTAGCATATTTGCATAAATATTCATTTTGTACTACAGCAATTTTATTTTTTTGTTATCAAATGGTTTTTTTGTTTATGGCAACCACTAAGAAATGACAGCAGATTCCCGTGAACAAACCTGCTAGACCGCCTGCCAACATCATATAAGGCAAGTATATGAAAACCGACTTTCCGATTATATATGAGGCAACGAGAATTTGCACAACATTATGCACAATTCCGCCTGCAACGCTCATTCCTGTAATGCTAAAAATTTTCAAATTTTTCAATAAAACCATTGTTGAAAATGCAAGTAATCCAGCTGGCAAAGACCACAGCAAAATTGAAAAATTGCCCGAAAAAACAGCTATTATCACACATTTTAACACCAAAATTAAGTAGCCTTCAGGAATACCAAAAAGCATAAGGACGGCAAGTAGAACCACATTTGAAAGACCTAACTTTGCATATGGCAGAATCGGCATAAGCGGAGGCAACATATTTTCCACAAGTGATACAATCAAGGCAACCGCCATAAATAATCCCAATTTTGCTATCTTTGCAGTTTTCATTATTTTGTTTTTTACCTATTACTTTTATCTGTTTATCATTTATCTTGTTAGCAAGCACTTTATCTTTAAGTTGACTTAACTCAAAGTTATGTTATTGCGTCAATATCTTCAGAAACAATCCTAATCACTACTTTGTTTGGCAAGCACACTATCATTCCGCCGTCCGCTGACAAAGGTTGAGTTTGCACGCAATCTTGTCCCGCGCAATCGGCTTCTTTCATAAACACTTTCCCGTTTTCAATTTTTATTGTGTTGTGTCCGTGTTCGTCAAGAAAAATTTCTTTGTTTTCTGCAAGCGGAACGCTATATCTTAAAATGCCGTTTTCATAAATTTCCACAACTTGACCGTGTGAGGGTCGAAAGGCAATCCAGAGCGAAAGAGCAGTCGCAACTAACAAAACAGCGAGTACTATTAAGTCGCCCCACTTAAAAACGCTTTTAATTTTTGTTGCAGATTTTTCCATAT